>CAWUMH010000040.1:0-14283 GCA_963923565.1 uncultured Alphaproteobacteria bacterium | reverse complement strand
CATGCGCGATGCTTTGTCCGAGACCTAAGCCTCCATCGAGCACAAGCGTTGATCCGAACTCTGAGACAACACGTGGCACGGCATTGAGCTTCAATTCGTCCGCCTTCAAAGACGCAATATAAGCGGGGATCATACCGATTCCGTGCGAATCATGACCTTTCAAATTCGCTTCGATCAAATGATCCGCAAGCAAATCACATTCGCGCGGCGAAGAACCAGCGGAAGAAAAAATATGTCGCGCGACAGATTTAAGATTATCGGCGTAAATTTTCTTTTCACCACTAGCCATGATCTGAAGAGCCCCTTAAGCCGCGTCGTCACGCATCTGATAATCTTTGACATCGGCAATTGAGATTGCCGGCCAGCGTTCATGCTCATAATTTAACGTAAACGCTGAAGGCGCGAGGAAAACAGGCGCACCGTCAAGATCATGCGCAATCGACGAGCCATGCGAATCAATAAACTTCTCTAATTCAACTTTGTCATTGGACGAGATCCAGCGACACACCGTGAACCGTGTTGGCTCTAATTCAATTGGCAATCCATATTCAGCATTCAACCGTTCAACAAGAACATCGAGCTGCAGCGCCCCCACAACGCCAACAATGGCGCCTGATCCATCAAGGGGATTGAAGAGTTGAACGACGCCCTCTTCACCCAATTGCTGCAATGCTTCTTTGAGTTTTTTTGCTTTCATCGCGTCTTTCAAACGCACGCGTCGCAGAATTTCTGGAGCAAAGCTTGGCACGCCACGAAAAATCAAATCTTCGCCCTCGGTGAGCGTATCGCCTATGCGCAAGGTGCCATGATTAGGAAGGCCTACGACATCACCCGCATAGGCTTCTTCTGCCAATACGCGATCGCGCGCAAAAAAGAATTGCGGCGCATTCACAGGAAGCGCTTTGCCTGTGCGAACAAGTTTCGCTTTCATGCCGCGCTCAAGGCGGCCCGAACACACACGAATAAACGCAATGCGATCACGATGATTAGGATCCATATTCGCTTGGATCTTAAATACGAAGCCGGTCATTTTGCTTTCGTCTGCATTGACCATGCGACCCGCTGCCGCTTGCGCACGGGGAGGCGGCGCAATCGCCGCCATCGCATCTATCAAGTCACGCACACCGAAATCACGCAAAGCAGAGCCAAAAAACACAGGCGTCAAATGGCCTTCACGGAAAGCCTCAAGGTCGAAGGGGCGACAAGCTTCAGCTGCGAGTGCAATTTCTTCACGAAACGCCTCGCGTTCATGTTCGGGAACAAGATCAGCAAGACGCGGGTCATCCGGACCATTTACGGCCAAGGGCGCTTCATCTGAATCAAATTTCCGGAATGTGCGGCGCGTGAAATCATAAGTTCCCGCGAAATTTTTTCCGCGTCCCACCGGCCATGTTGCAGGTGCCGTATCAAGAGCGAGCGCTTTTTCGATTTCATCAAGGAGATCGAAGGGATCGCGCGTTTCGCGATCCATTTTATTGATGAAGGTCACAATCGGAATGTCGCGCAAACGGCAGACTTCGAATAATTTGCGCGTGCGCGCCTCGATACCTTTCGCGGCATCAATCACCATCACCGCAGAATCGACTGCCGTGAGCGTACGATAAGTATCTTCCGAGAAGTCCTCATGGCCCGGCGTGTCGAGAAGATTGAAAACGCATCCGGCATATTCGAACGTCATCACTGATGTGACGACGGAGATGCCGCGCGCGCGCTCGATCCCCATCCAGTCCGAACGCGTCTGCGCGCCGCCCCGCCGTGCCTTCACCTCACCGGCAAGCTGGATCGCTCCGCCCATAAGAAGGAGCTTTTCGGTCAATGTGGTTTTACCGGCGTCCGGATGGGAGATGATCGCGAAAGTGCGCCGCCGCTCGGCCTCGGTTTTCAATGTCATGGATGGTCCCGCCCCGGACCGGCTCCGGAAGCCTTATTCTGTGGTTCGATTGCTTGACGTTAAGGGCGGGATAATCGGGAATGGCCCTCAAATCAATGAAAATACGGCGGAATTTGTCGCCCACGCGCCTAGGGCCCTGAAACTCCGAAACTTTTTTTGATTTTTTGAACCGCTTTTACGGCTACGCCTAAGCTAGGGTATCGAAGAATACTACAAATGGTCACGGTTCAAATGAGTAGCGGCGTCAAAATCCACGAAATTGCTCGCCGCAGACGGCATTTAATCGAAATAGAGCTCGATTTTTTCAAAAGCCGCACGAGTTCGACGATCGAAATTCTGACTTACCTTGCCGAGAACAATTTCTCGGCGCGCCTCTCAGCCATTTACGAAAATACGCAAGCAACCGAAGTGTCCGTCCGTCAACATTTGCGCGCCCTTGAGAAACTGAACTTGATCAACCGTGTGGATGGCGAGGAAGACCGTCGCGCGAAAGTCATCGCCATGACCGAGCATGGCCGCACGCATCTTCTCGAATACGCAGCGCGTCTTGATGATCTTTTGAAAAGCTCGCCTTAAGACGAGGCTCTCACGCCGCTTTGAAATGTTTGGAGAGCTTCAAGCTCTGCGCTTGATAGTTTGAACCAACGCCTTTGCCATAAAGAATATCCGGCAGCGCCGCCATTCGTTCATAAACGAGACGACCTACGGTCTGTCCATCTTCAATAATGAAAGGCACATCGCGCGAACGGACTTCAAGCACAGCGCGGCTTCCCGATCCGCCGCTTTCCGCATGGCCAAAGCCCGGATCAAAGAAGCCCGCGTAATGTACACGGAATTCGCCCACAAGCGGATCAAAGGGTGTCATCTCTGCCGCATGATCAGGCGGAACCTGTACCGCTTCTTTCGACGCGAGGATATAAAACTGTCCTGGATCAAGAATGAGATCGCGTGCTGCTGACGCGTAAAGCGGATCCCAATAATCATCGACGGCGCAAGCGCCCACGCGATCAACATCGACAAGCGCTGTATGACGACGCGCGCGATAGCCAACGAGTTTGTTTGCGCCAAAGCCCGAGAGATCAACGCTGACCGCAATGCCATTTTGTATCGACGGTTCGGACGATGTCACGAGCGGATCACGTTTATGCAACTGCCGAAGCGCGTCGTCGTCAAGACGCGGCGATCCACGACGAAACCGAATTTGTGACAGACGTGATCCCGTCCGCACAAGCACAGGAAATGTGCGCGGTGAAATTTCGAGATAAAGCGGTCCATGATAGCCGGCTTCAATCTGATCAAATTCGCGCGCATGATCGGCAATCAATCGTGTGAAGACATCAAGACGACCCGTCGAGCTTTTCGGATTGGCTGATGCCGGCAAGCCTTGCGGTAAAGCGAGACTCTCCAAACATTCAGCAATATAAACAGCGCCTGTTTCAAGTACGGCACCATTCGTCAAATCGATCTCATGCAATGCGACGCGATCAAGTCTTTCGCGAACCTTATGTGATTGACCGGGCAAGAAGCTCGCACGCAACCGCCACACGCGACGACCCAAACGAAGATCGAGACTCGCCGGTTGAATTTGTCCATCAGCCAAGGGACGGTCAGCAGTGATGGCACCGGCGGCATGCAGCACACGAATATCTTGCGAAGGGAGAATGCCTTCAACCGGCAACATGCTCATCACATTACTCCGCTGCGCGACCAGCCAAGCGCGCTTCAGCAGCGGTCTCGGCATCATCGACAGTCTTCAACGCTTCTGGATGTGGCATCGAAATGATGTTGTATCCAGAATCAACAAAATGAACTTCACCGGTCACACCGGTTGAAAGATCCGACAAGAGATAAAGGGCTGAGCCGCCAATTTCTTCAATCGAGACCGTACGACGCAACGGTGCATGACGCTTTTGATAATTGAACATCAAACGCGCATCCGCAATGCCCGCGCCGGCAAGCGTGCGAACAGGACCAGCAGAGATCGCATTGATCCGGATATTATCAGGACCAAAGTCACCCGCGAGATAACGCACTGATGCTTCGAGTGCCGCCTTTGCAACGCCCATAACATTATAATTCGGCATCACGCGCGTAGCGCCGCCGTAAGTGAGCGTGACCATCGAGCCGCCCGCCGTCATCAGCGGTGCAGCACGTTTGGCAATTTCAACGAAGGAGAAACAGGAGATTAACATCGTACGCGAAAAATTCTCGCGAGTCGTATCAGCAAAGCGACCCTTCAGTTCCGACTTGTCGGAAAAGGCAATGGCATGAACCAAGAAATCAAACGTTCCCCATTTTGCCCTGATCTCGTCAAAGACTTTATCGACCGAGGAAAGATCCTCGACGTCGCAAGGGAGGAGAAATGTTGAGTTGGCTTCGGCAGCGAGCGGCTCGACGCGTTTTTTCAACGCCTCACCTTGATAGGTGAAAGCCAATTCAGCACCGTGATCGGCCAAAGTCTTGGCAATACCCCACGCAATCGAGTGATCATTGGCAACGCCCATCACGAGACCGCGTTTGCCTTTCATCAATCCACTCATGAATCTGCTCTCCCTTTCGTGGCGATCGCGACCGCTTAGGCTTCAAGCCGCTTCATGATGATCGTGGCATTGGTTCCCCCAAATCCGAATGAATTCGAGAGAACCGCATTGATTTTGGCATTGTCGATGCGTTTGCGAACGATCGGCATGTCAGCGAAATCGGGGTCAATTTCCTCGATATTCGCGCTTTCACAAATGAAACCATTATTCATCATGAGAAGCGAATAGATCGCTTCTTGCACACCGGTCGCGCCGAGCGAGTGACCCGTCAGCGATTTTGTTGCTGAAATCGGTGGGCACTTCGAACCGAAGACTTCCCGGATCGCTTCAATCTCTTTGGCATCACCGACCGGTGTCGATGTGGCATGCGGATTGATGTAATCAATCGGAATCTTAACAGTCGAAAGAGCTTGACGCATGCACCGCACAGCGCCTTCACCAGATGGCGCAACCATATCATGACCATCGGATGTTGCGCCATAGCCGATGACTTCAGCATAAATGCGTGCGCCGCGTGCTTTGGCATGCTCGAGCTCTTCAAGAACGAGAACGCCTGCACCACCAGCAATCACAAAACCATCGCGGTTCTTATCATAAGCACGCGAAGCGGTTTTAGGCGTGTCATTATATTTCGATGACATCGCGCCCATCGCATCAAAGAGTTCGGAAAGGGTCCAATCAAGCTCTTCGCAACCGCCGGCAAAAACGATGTCCTGCTTGCCCCACTGAATGAGCTCATACGCATTGCCGATGCAATGATTGGATGTCGCGCATGCCGATGAAATAGAATAATTTACGCCCTTGATTTTGAACCATGTCGCGAGCGTTGCTGACGCCGTCGAAGACATTGATTTAGGTACAGCGAAAGGACCGATACGCTTAGGGCCGCCTTTTTCACGGGTGATGTCGGCTGCTTCGACGATTGTGCGTGTCGAAGGACCGCCGGACCCCATCACAATGCCCGTACGTTCATTGGAGATATCGCGTTCTTCAAGACCGGCATCCAGAATGGCCTGATCCATCGCGACGTGATTCCATGCGGTTCCGGTGGCGTGAAAACGCATGGCACGGCGATCAACAACCTCGTTCGGATCAAGCGTAGGCGCGCCATGAACCTGGCAGCGGAAGCCGAGCTCGCCATAGCGATCGGCACGCACAATGCCTGAGCGCGCTTCGTAAAGCGAAGCCATAACTTCTTGCGTGTTATTGCCAATGGAGGACACGATCCCCATACCCGTGACGACAACGCGTCTCATACTCATCTCCTTCATGACGGCCGGATATGCAGGATCAATCCAGCCCTCGCTTACTCACCGGATTTGTGCGTCTTTACGATGTCTTGAACAAGCCGACGCGAAGATCATGCGCCTCATAAATCCGGCGTCCATCAGCTTCGAGATAACCATCGGCAATACCGAGAACAAGCTTTGACCGGAACACACGTTTCAAATTCACCGAATAGACCACTTGCTTCACGCTCGGTAAAACTTGATCAATAAATTTCACTTCGCCAACGCCCAAGGCGCGTCCGCGGCCTTCGGCACCAAGCCAGCCGAGATAAAACCCGCATAACTGCCAAAGGGCGTCGAGACCGAGGCAACCCGGCATGACGGGATCGCCTTGGAAATGGCACGGAAAAAACCAGAGATCGGGCTTGATGGCGAATTCCGCACGAATGAGACCTTTACCAAATTCGCCACCGGTTTCGGACACTTCGGCAATCCGATCGAACATCAGCATCGGGGGGAGCGGCAACTGGGCATTTCCGGGACCAAAGAGTTCACCCCGTCCGCAGGCCAAAAGGTCTTCAAATTCATAACTCGAACGTTGCGTCATAGCCGATCCGTACTGCTTCCCAGTCTTCCGTGCCGTCTTGTGACGGTCACTTCCCTACCCATCCGCTCTCCGTAACACAGGCAAACCCCTGCTGAAAGGCCGCAAACGGGTTGCAGTGACGGCTTCCAACGCCTATCTTTAGGACTATGACGATCCGTACCGCCCCTACCGCTTCTGGACCCTCTACCGCGCCCGCCGCAAAAGTCGGACGCGGCTGTGTCTATAGCGAAGTGAAGTCTCGTTTGCAGGGCGCCGGATTGCGCCCGACTCGACAGCGGATGGGTCTCGGCTGGCTCCTTTTCGCCAAAGGTGACCGGCATTTAACGGCCGAAGGCCTTTATGAAGAGGCTCTGAAAGCGCAAGTGCCCGTATCGCTCGCGACCGTCTACAACACGCTTCACCAATTCACGGAAGCGGGGCTCATTCGCGAAATCGCGGTCGAAGGGGCCAAAACCCATTTCGATACGAAGGCCACCAACCACCACCATTTCTATATCGAGGGCGAAAACCGGCTCATTGATATTGAGGGCAGCGATATTGCGGTTGAGGCACTGCCGAACATCCCCGAAGGCATGGAAATCGCCCGGGTCGATGTGGTCGTCCGTCTGCGCCGGAAGGCCTGAAAAGGCTCCTTAATCGAATTTGTCGTCCGGATAGACGCCCCAAAGCTGGCCTTGAGGCACGTAACCATCAAATTTCTGGCCCTCGGCCCCTTCGCCAACAATCCGGCACCATTTCTGGTCGCAAGTCCGGACGACGCCCAGAACATTTGGCATCAGTGCGGCCGTCATCGGCGCGGAATCATCCGGCTTTGAGCGCAAAGCGACGGGCTTGTCCTTGCCCCAAGGCGCGACAAGCGCTGTGCGGCGACCTGAAAGCAGGCTGTGGAGCACCCAACCCTCGGCCCCTTCGGAGTCGCGGACGCGTCGCCATGTCTCAAATTCGGCAATGATTTCAACGGGAAGGCCGGCTTTTTCGTAAATCCATTTGGTCCGGTGCTCTTTGCTCGGTCCTTCACGGAGATTTACGCGATCCGACTTCAGACTCGCAAAGCGGGGTAAGGGCAAATTCGTTGCCGTCCCGACTGCCGTCTCCGCCGCGTCGGCAGGCATGAACGAGCCGAAACTGATGAGGATCAGCAGCCTTGCGATAATCACCTTCGCCCTGATCATAAGTCTCGTCACAGACCGGCCCTTCAACGCCCGTTGTTTTTCGCGGGTGGCCTCGCTAGAGAATGCATAAGACCACTGTTACTCGCGCCAAAGCTTCACCCTTTTTGTGTGTGAGGCGCGGCGGGTTAAGACTTGGTAAAGAAATAGGTCACGCGCAAGATCAAGGCGCAGGCGAAGAGGGAACCCGTTCATGCCCCAGCATAAACCGCTTGTCGTTGTCACGCGTCGTCTTCCCGATACGATCGAAACGCGCATGCGCGAATTATTCAAAGCCGCACTCAATATCAATGATCACGCAATGAGCCGCGATGAACTCATCGAAGCCGTCAAAACGGCAGATGTTTTGGTGCCGACAGTCACCGACGAGATTGATGCGGACATTATCGGCGCTGCAGGACAGCAATTGAAGCTCATCGCCAATTTCGGCAATGGTGTTGATCATATTGATCTCAATGCGGCGCGTGAACGCGGCATCACCGTCACAAATACGCCGGGCGTTTTAACAGATGACACGGCCGATATGACGATGGCGCTTATTCTCGCCGTGTCACGCCGTATTGCAGAAGGCGCTCGCGTGATTCCGGAAGGCAATTTCCAAGGTTGGTCACCGACATGGATGCTTGGCCATCGCATCACCGGCAAACGTTTAGGTATTGTTGGTATGGGCCGCATCGGCCAAGCGCTGGCGCGCCGCGCGAAAGCCTTTGGTCTGCAAGTGCATTATCACAATCGCAAACCGGTTGCGCCCGCTATCGAGCAAGAATTGGAAGCAACTTATTGGGATTCACTCGACCAGATGCTGGCACGCATGGATATTGTGTCCGTGAATTGCCCGCATACACCCGCGACCTATCATCTCCTGTCGGGTCGTCGTCTCAAATTATTGAAGCGCGATGCTATTCTTGTGAACACGGCACGCGGTGAAATTATTGATGAGACAGCCTTGATCAAAATGCTTGAAGGCGGCGAGCTTGCTGGCGCAGGCCTCGATGTGTTCGAACATGAACCGGCGATCTCGCCGCGCATGTTGAAGCTTGCCAAACAACACAAAATCGTTGTGCTGCCTCATATGGGCTCAGCCACCGTCGAAGGCCGCATTGAAATGGGCGAGAAGGTGATCATCAATATTCGCACCTTCATGGATGGTCATCGCCCACCCGATCGCGTCATCGCGTCTTTGGTGTGATGTGTTAGGATTTAGGGCATAGGAAACAGATTTTTTTTCCTACTGCCTAAAACCTGTCTCACAACCCTTCAAACAATGCCGTCGAGAGATAACGTTCCGCAAAGCTCGGAATGATGATCACGATATTCTTGCCCTTGGACTCAGGCCGTGCGGCAATTTCCAATGCTGCGGCAACAGAAGCGCCTGATGAAATACCCGTCGGAATCCCTTCAATACGGGCGAGCAACCGCGCGGTATCAAAAGCGGTTTGATTGCCGATACGCAAAACCTCATCGATGATCGAGCGATCAAGAATATCAGGCACAAAACCCGCACCGATGCCTTGAATTTTATGCGGGCCCGGATTGCCGCCCGAGAGCACAGGTGAATCTTCCGGCTCCACCGCAACCACTTTTACATTAGGATTACGCGCCTTCAAAACTTGCCCCACACCGGTAATCGTCCCACCGGTGCCCACGCCTGAAACAAAAATATCAACTTTGCCTTCGGTATCATTCCAGATTTCTTCAGCTGTGGTGCGACGATGAATATCAGGATTGGCCGCGTTCTTGAATTGCTGCGGAATGACTGAACCTGGAATTGATGCTTTCAATTCTTCAGCCTTCGCAATCGCGCCTTTCATACCAAGCGGTGCAGGCGTCAATTCAAGCTCAGCGCCGAGTAGCGCCAACATTTTGCGGCGCTCGATCGACATTGATTCCGGCATTACGAGAATAAGACGATAACCACGTGCTGCTGCAACGAAAGCGAGCGCAATGCCCGTGTTACCAGAGGTTGGTTCAATCAAAGTTGCGCCCGGCTTGATGGCGCCTGATTGTTCGAGCGCATCAATCATATTGACGCCGATACGATCTTTCACGCTCGCAATCGGATTGAAAAATTCGAGCTTGGCGAGGAGTTGCGCGTGGATGCCCTTATCTTTTGCAAGCCGGTCTAGCCGCACAATCGGTGTGTCGCCGATCGTATCGGTGATCGACTGATAAATACGGCCACGGCCGGGCTTATGTGTGGATGCAGACATGGGACAGGCCTCCTCAACGCGAATGATGTCCGAAGGCTAACCTAATCTACATAGACTGTCGATAATTAATTTAATCTACAGATTTAAATTGAGAAATCAGCAGACTCGGTCCCTGACGTCAGCCCGGATTTATTGGCGGCGTCGCAGAGTTGCTCGACCGTGATCCCGTCAAGATGGGCCAGAAACGCGTTACTGGCGACTTTCACTTCCGGTTCGATAACAAGATCGACCAATTTCGAGTGCGGCTCGGGCACCGATTGATCCTCTTCGGCAGAGGTCATCGCAGCGCGCACAATCTGCCCGGCGGTCAAACGGCGGCGTTCGCTCGCGAGTTCATAACCCCCGCGCGGGCCGCGCACGCCCTTGAGGATACCGGCGCGCACCAAAGCCTGCAGCAGCGTTTCAAGATGACGAGGTGGCAAACGATGCCGATCAGCCAGCGCTTTCGCGGGAACGGGATCAGGCCGTGCGTGAAGGGCAACATCCACAACGGCGGCAATCGCCAACATGCTGCGGCGGGAGAGCAAATTCATATCAAACGTCCTTCTCTCAGGCCTTAGGCTCGAGAACGACGCTGACTAGACGCCTGTCGAGCCGTATCCACCCGCACCGCGCCCTGTCTCCGCGAGACTTGTGCGCTCTTCAAGAACCGCTTGTGCCACGGGCGCAACAACAAGCTGGGCGATCCGCATCCCGCGTGTCACGATGAACGGCTCCTCTCCGTGATTGACGAGGAGCACCGACACCTCGCCGCGGTAATCCGCGTCGATTGTGCCGGGAGCGTTCAAGACCGTCACACCATGTTTCAACGCCAATCCGGACCGAGGCCGGACCTGCGCTTCAAACCCCTCAGGAAGTTCAATACACAATCCTGTCTGGATTAATGCACGTTTCCCGATTGGAATTGTAAATATAGGACTCTCGGGGATGGCTGCAAGCAAATCCATACCGGCGGCCTGAGACGTTTCGTAGCGCGGCAGAGGCAGTCCCTCCGCATGAGGAAGGCGCAAAACACCAATAACAGGAATCATTTCGTGCTCTTTTTGGGCAAAATCGTCGAAAAATGCGCGATCAACCGGGCGGCGACCTCGGTTTTCGGCAAGGTCGGCCAGGTCTCCACGCCCTGTCTCGAGACGAGATGGACGGAATTGTTATCCCCACCCATCACATTGTTTCCGGCCCCTACATCATTGGCGACGATCACATCACAGCCTTTTGAGGCAAGTTTGCCCTTCGCATAGGAGAGCACATCATGGGTCTCTGCCGCGAAACCAATAACCACCGAGGGCCGTCCTTTTTTCAATCCGGCAATTGTTGCAAGAATGTCGGGATTGGCCTCAAGCGCGAGGCTCGGTGGCGGCGCGCCCTTTTGTTTTTTGATCTTGTCCTTGGCCTCACTCTTCACACGCCAGTCAGCAACAGCCGCGCAAAAAATAGCGAGATCAGCAGGCAGAGCTTTTTGAACCGCAGCCAACATGGCGCTGGCCGTTTCGACATGGATGGTTGTCACGCCTGCAGGATCGGGAATTGAAACAGGACCCGAGATCAATGTGACTTTCGCGCCCGCCGCTGCAGCGGCCGCCGCAAGCGCATGGCCCTGCTTGCCGGAGGAGCGATTGGCGATATAGCGCACCGGATCAATCGGCTCATGGGTCGGGCCAGACGTGACCACCACATGTTTTCCGGCGAGTGGGCCTTTGCCCGAAGGTTTGCCGCCCAACGCCTTTTCAATCGCATCAGCAATCGCAAAGGGCTCGGCCATGCGGCCGGGGCCGAATTCGCCACAAGCCATTTCGCCCTCATCGGGCCCGACAAACAAAACGCCGTCTTTCTTGAGTTGGGCAATATTCCGCTGGGTCGCCGCATGGGTCCACATGCGCACATTCATGGCAGGCGCCGCCAGCACGCGCTTATCGGTAGCAAGCAAAGCGGTGGAGGCGAGATCATTCGCCAAGCCCTGCGCCATCTTCGCCAAAAGATCCGCCGTAGCCGGCGCCACGACAACAAGATCCGCCGAGCGCGACAATTCGATATGGCCCATCTCCGCTTCATCGGTCAGTGAAAAGAGGTCGATGAAGACTTTTTCGCCCGAGAGGCTCGACACCGACAGCGGGGTGACAAATTCCGCCCCGGCTTTCGTAAGAATGGCGCGCACGGACCCGCCGCGTTTTTTTATCTCGCGGATGAGTTCGAGCGATTTATACGCCGCGATCCCGCCGCCAATGATGAGAAGAACGCTTTTTCCGGACAGTGCCATGACCAATTCAGCCCCGATTTCAAAAAACCCTATCGCATTGGCAGGATGAGGAAAAGCCGGGGCAAAATAGGGAGTAGAGCAGAGGGGGGCTCGCTATCTCACAGTGCGAATGACCCCCCGCCCAAAACCCGCCTCTTGAATATTCCGGTGAGCGCCATGAAGTCCGAAGCATAATAAGCTTTTTGGTTGTAGTTGGATATATATTTCAACTTTAGCTTAGTTTTCTATTTCTTTCGTTACGTCATTCTACGCCCCAAAGAAAACAGATTGGGGCAAGACGAGCATGTTTCATCTGCGCATCATCGGCGTTGTATGCGCCGCGCTTTTTCTCGCCGCATGTAGTGGTGGAGGTGGGGGCGGGGGAAAAACCGTTACCGGAACATCATCATCCTATTCAGCCGATGGTAGCCAAAAAACCATAACAACGACTTATAGCGATGGATCGAGTTCTTCAACTACAATGACGGGAACAGCTGGGACGCCCGTTTATTTATCATCACTTCCATCATCTGACATACCCCAGAGTCTTTATGACTGTTTAACGTCAGCATGTAATCAGTATGTCGCATTTACTTATCCGGATGGGACCAAACATTACGTTCAGAAAGCCACAGGCACTCCCGGAGCACCGATTTTTGGCGTTGATGCAAATGGTACTCCTTGCACAACTTCAGCCTGCAATAAATATGTAACTTTTTCATTCCCCGACGGTTCGACGCGTCAAGTTCAGGTGAATGGGACGAGCATGGGGCCTTTCGGGTATTTTAAAGACTCTACTGGAGCAGCATGCTCGTCAACAAAATGTGATCAATTCGTAATCTTTAATTTTTTCGACTTTCACGGCAACAATTCATCCTTTAATGTATTTAATGCTTCAGGAACGGCAGGGATACCCTATTTTGGCGCCACCAGTTCTGGGGGAAGTTGCTCCATCAGTGAGTGTAATCAATATGTCGTCTTTACTTTTTCAGGGAGTCTCGGACCCAGTTTTATCGCGATTATTCCTGCGACTGGATCGACATCTTCGTGGGCCAACGACAACGTAACAAAAACCGTTACCTATTCTTTCGCCGACGGGTCAAGCATTGCGTCGGTCCCGACGATTGTCGAGCCGACCGTCTCAACAGCACCAATACGAAGCGAAGCCCACTATCCTACCGATTGGGCTACGGGTAACAGCACAGGCACTGTGCAAAAGCCGAGTGTGTCTGTAGCCACTGGTCTTTATGGCAATGGACAAACGTATACGGCGGATGGTTCAGCTAGTTCACCATTCCGCCAAGCAACACTGACGCCCAACGGCCCTTCTGCCAACGGTGCTATTACCGATCCGAACGCCTTCGTAACCGCACCGACAAAAGGAACTTATGATTTGCGATGGGGAAAGCCCGATCCCGCAGGACCGGGATATGTCACCACATGGTTTGGAGCGAACGGCACAGCGACCTCGCGAACATTTTTTTCGGCCGTTTCGATTGCTGGCCGAACGGTTTCGGGTCAGAGCTCGCCAACATCAGGCATGACGCTCGGTGTGCCGACGGCAGATGTGAAAGCGGCGTGGGAAAAAGGGTGGACCGGACAAGGTCAGAATGTTCTGATGCTTGATGGTTATCCGAATCCGGATGGAAGCCAAAAACCTATCAGTTGGTCAAACGACGATCTTGCTAACTGGTATACACATGGTATCACAACATATCTTCTCGCTAGTCGATATGCACAAGGTGCCAAATTTTATTTTGTTGACGGTAATGAACTATATGACGGTAAGGCTCATTCTGCATACGACAATAGCGTACCTGTCTTTCAAGCAAGTTCACATAGCAATCTCGCTAGCTCGGCCCGTTCAAATCCCGGCTTCTATTTTGATGTTGTGAACATCAGCTTGGGTTACAATTATTGGGCAAGAAACATAACAAACCCAACGCCAACGCAAGTGAATCAAGCTTTTCTAGATCAGGAAATTTGGACAACAAGTGTTGCAAACACCCTCAATGGTACGTTGCCTTCTGATTATGGCTCATCGGGCTCCGCAAATGTCTATTTTACAGATGCAGTTATTACAAAAGCTGCAGGAAATGACAAAATCACGACTGAAAAAGATCCTTTAAGCTATAAGTTGGCATATGACTCGGTTGTTTCTTCGCGGCTCCTAATTGTCGGCGCGCTGTCATCAACCGGAAGTGCCGTTGATGCTCCGAAAGTAATCGCAAGTTACTCAAATTTGGCAGGCAGTGATCAAAAAATTCAATCGAGATTTTTGACTGCTTTAGGCGGAACCCCCTACTCGAGTTATGATCTTGCAATTGATGGGTCTAATGTTAGCTCCGGCACCGGCACCTCATACGCCGCGCCGCGTGTTGCCGGCTATGCTGCTATTGTC
>CAWUMH010000039.1:0-14393 GCA_963923565.1 uncultured Alphaproteobacteria bacterium | reverse complement strand
GAAGATGCGGCCACGGCTGAAATCTCGCGCGTTCAAATCTGGCAATGGATACACCATGGTGCAGCGCTCGCGGATGGTCGCAAGGTCACACCCGCTTTGTTTGAAAGCGTCTTGACGGATGAGATGGATAAAGTGCGTCACGCACTTGGTGCATCGACCTATGATGCGGGCCGCTTCCCCGAAGCGATCAAGCTCTTTTCGGATATGTCACTGGCCGCAACATGCGCGGAGTTTCTGACACTTCCAGCCTATGAAGTCATCGACTAATCGATCCATTTAAATGATTAAATAGAAACGCCGCTGCGCTTACGCGTTGCGGCGTTTCTATGTTTGTAGCCTATTCAAAATCAGTATTGAACGCCGCGTGTAAGCGCGCCATCAATCACAAGATTGGTGCCGGTCGTGAATGACGAGGCGGGGCTCGCTAAAAAGACCACGCCGCGTGCGACTTCTTCAGGCGTCGCCATACGGCCGGTCGGATTGAGCCGCAACGCTTCCTTGAAAAGATCAGGAAGATTATTCTCGATATATTCCCACACGCCGCCTTTGAAATAGGTGTTACCCGGCGACACGGAATTTACGCGGATCATTTTCGGTGCGAGTTTAAAGGCCATGCCTTGCGCATAATGAATGAGCGCGGCTTTAAAGGCACCATAGGCGGGACCCGTGAAATCAATCTCACGACCTGACACGCTGGAAATGATCGTCACCGATGGTGCTTTTGATTTTTCGAGATAAGGCAAAGCGGCATTAACGAAGCGCACCGTGTGCAACATGTCGACTTCAAATTCCTTGCGCCATGCATCTTCATTGTCTTCAACGGCAAGTGCGGACACATTCGGAACAATGATATCGACGCCGCCAAGTGCCTTGGCACTCTCAGCAATCCATCCTTCAAGCGCGTCTTTGTTGCCAACATCAACCGAATGGCCGAGCGCCTTCACGCCAGATTTTGTCAGATGAGCAACCGTCTCATCAACAGTAGCCTTGTCGCGCGCGCAAATCGACACATTGGCACCTTCTTGTGCAAAATATTCCGCGCAACGACGACCAATACCTTTTGAACCACCGGAAATCAGAACATTCAAGCCTTTTAAACCCAAATCCATTTTCTCTCTCCCTTTTGTTGCCGTGAAATTTCAAATGGTCTTACTTGATGTATGCTTTGAGCATGGATGCGCCGAGTGAGTATTTCGGATCAACCATATTGCCGACACGAATACGTCCGGCTTGGGTTGCCAGGAAATAGGCTTCAGTTTCATCAAAACCATAATCGGCTTGCATCCAACGGATGAGATCGCGATAGGCCATGCGTGCGGCATCTTCCATCGGCCGCGCGCTACCAATCGACATGATCATCTCTTCAGTTTCGAGACGCACACCCGGGATAGACCAGCCTTTGATAAGATCGACTTGGAAGGTTGCTGTTGCGGGCATTTCAACCGCCACACCGCATAACTCGCCGTCACCTTGTCGGGCATGACAATCGCCGACAAATAGATAAGCGCCTTTCGTTTGCACGGGGAAATAAACAATCGCGCCCGGTGCCACGTCAGGCAGATCCATATTGCCGCCCCAATAATCAGGCTGCAACGAGAGCACAGCTTCAATCTCAGGGCTCACACCCAATGTGCCGATGAAGGGTTCGTAAGGCAGTGTCACACGTTTTGAAAATTCAACGCCCTTCGACGTGACTTTCATTTTCTTGACGACTTCAGGCAAAGGCTTGTTGAGCATGGCTGTTTGGGCGGTGCCAACAAGTCCGCCAAATTCAGGAATCAATGCCGTTGTGCCAACAGGTTGTTCGCCGCGCGGTTCAATTGAATGAATATGAACGGCGAGTACATCGCCCTTCTCTGCACCCTTTACAAAGATGGGGCCATTCTGGGGATTAACATAGGGAAAATTCAAAACCTTGGACGGCAAATCTTTAGTTGTTTTGATTGCGCCACCAAAAGCATCGCGCGTTTCGGCCACAACAATGTCACCGGGATTGATTGTCATCACCGGCTTTTCATAAGGCCCGTACACATAATGATACTGGCCTTGTTTCTTTTCCGTCAGAACGTGCTTTTTGCCCGCTTTGCCTTTGGCAACGCCTTTGCGCCCCATTACGGATGATGCAATCCAACTCATGAGTCACCTCCCCATCGGTTCTCTTCAGATCGCTGATCCTCACCAGAAACAGGGGACAGGTCAACGCGAGGCGAAGCACCAAAATGTCACAGGCGGGAGGTTAAAAAAAGGATGCCGGTACCCTTTCGGGATACCGGCACCAGTCAGAGAAACGGCGCACACAAAAGGGGGAGGAAACGCCGCTCCCGAAACTCTAACCTGCTGAGCGAATGGTCTCGGTGACCAAACGTGCAACCAACTCCGCCGCTTCAACCTGCGGAAGATGACCAACCTGATCGAGACGATTCAAAGCGACATTGCCCGGAAGATGATCAGACTGTTCAGCCGGAATAATCGCATCACGCCGCCCAACAATCGCGCGGCAGGAACCGTCATAATGACGAAGCGCCTCAACAATCGAGAAAAGCTGCGTTGAACCCTCAAACACGCTGCTCGCAACAGTGCGTTGCGATGACACAAGCGACTTGTCTTCACGTGCCGTCAATGTGGCGCGAACAAAAGCTTGCGGTAGGGATGCGGGCGCATGAACAAGACGCTTCATCCACGGCGTGAGTGCGGCTTCAGTTGACGCTCCAAGGAAGCCTTCAACAAAATGTCCGTCGATACGCGGGCCTAAACCGGCAGGCGCGATGAGCGTGAGCGATCTTACATCGAGATCACCGCGTTCGGCCACCGCAGCCGCAACAGCCGCGCCGAGGGAATGGCCGACGAGATGAACACGCTTATAGCCTTTAGCCAATAATGATGCCGCAACATCAGCAACAATCTGATCAAAGCTGCTAATCGCTTGTCCTACGGATCCACCATGACCCGGCAGATCAATCCCAATCAACGGATTTCCGATTGTCAGCTTCGGAACGAATGGTCGCCATGATGAAAGATCAGAGCCAAAGCCGTGAACAAACACAACCGGATGCCCTGTGCCGTCTTTCAAAGATTTGATTGTAAGCGTTGCGTGGCCTTTAAGCTGAGCACCACGCTTTACACGTACGCCGCCGGAAGCAAGCGCCGCTTCAACATCGCGCAGCACAACCGCACCATAAGGACCCGAACCCGCAACGCTTGCCAATTCAAGGCCCGATTCCGCTGCAATACGACGCGCTAAAGGTGACGAGCGCAATGCACCTGTTTGAACCTGTGGCGCCAAAGCCTGTGGTGATGACTTCTCGGCTTTCTTCGAAGGTGCTGCTGCAGACGCTGATGACGCTGCTGCCTCTTTCGCGCCGCCTGAAGCCGCAGCAACGGTTTCGCCCTTCGCGCCCAAAACAACAAGCGGCTCAAGCACCGTCGCTGTATCCCCGACCTTATAGGGCAACGCGATCACAGTACCGGCTGAAAAGGACTCAACTTCAAAGCTGGCTTTCTCAGATTCAACTTCAGCGACAATGTCGCCCTTTTTCACTGTGTCACCGAGCTTCACATGAAGGGCAACAACCTTCGCTTCGGTGAGATCCTGTCCGACCTGCGGACAAAGAATGGAATCGGCCATGTCTTCCTCCTTAGGCAGCGTTCAAGCGCGCGCTTTCAATTGCGCGGGCCACAAAATCAACCGTCTTGCGTGTCGCGCCGGCAAATTCAGCAGCGGTTGCCACAAAGGCCGCAAAGTTCTTAAATTCGTCCGGAGCCATACCATCAAAATCATAGGCCTGACGGAAATACGGGATCTTGCGAAGCTTCTCGATCAATTCAGGCGAAGCATCTTCATCAATCGCTTTCGCATCAAAGGCAGGCAAACGATCCTCAGCCTTCATCAATTGTTCGATGTAAGATGGCGGGCAAGTATAAACAAAATCGCCCCCGGCAATCTTTTCAATATGCCAGCTCGATGCGGCTTGACCCGGACCGCCATCGCTCACGCGCATTGAACATTGCAGCATCTTGGACGGATGCCCCTTCTCTTTGCCATAGCGATAGGCGCGTTTCAGAACAGCCATTTCACCGAGCAGAATCTCTTCGCCCGTCAAAACGATGCCGCGCGCTTCGGCTTGCGCTTTAAGATCGCCAATATTGCCGAGACGCGCCGACATATGGGTGATCACTGAACGCCAGCGTGAAAGATCAATGCCGGCCTTCTTCGCGCGCTCCAACCCGCGCGACACCGCATTCATACATTCAACATATTGCGGCACGGTGAAGGACGTCGTGTTGTTCGTTGAAATGCCGCGTGCGGTCAATTCTTCGATGACTTGATAGCCTTCCTTCGAGCCGGGGATCTTCACCATTACATTCGGTGCAACAACCGCGAGCGACAAACCCTGCGCGAGCATCTTGTCATAATCGGCAACATAACGCGGATCGACTTGACCCGAGACAAGGCCATATTTGCCGTTGCTCTTATCCCACACAGGACGGATCATTTCCGCGCCACGGCGTACAACGTCAAGATATATGTCCCAGTAAATTTCTTCGACCTCTGCCCTCGGCTTCTCTAGCGCGATGCGACGAATTTCCTGCATCCAGAATTCTGGATCATCCTGAATGGCTTGCAACAACAAAGGCGGATTTGTTGTCACACCCCGAAAGCCCATCCTGCCCGTTTTCTCTACCTCTGCACGGTCAAAGAAGCGCGTGAGTTGCTCGTCCCACGACGCACGCTTCTCGGCCGGAGCATTGGCCAAAACTTGGCGCTTCCAGCTTGCAAATACGAGAGGCGATGAATCGAACCAGATTTCACAATCCGGATTGGTCGCAGCAAGCTTTTCAAGAACATGCAAAGTCATGGCAGAGAGCCTTCAGATAACAGGAGACAGATCACTCGGCAGCGAGTTCAATCGGATCGGCGTGAAGAACGCGACGCGCAGCAGCGACGACATCTTGCTTTTGCGGGACACTTGCTTTTTCAAGCGTGAGATTGAAAGGGATCGGAATATCGAGACCCGCTACAATCGAGACCGGCGCATCTAGGTCATAGAAGAGCTCTTCTTGAATGATCGAGCAGATGTCCGAGGCCACGCCACCGCGACGATTGGCTTCCTGCACAATCACGGCGCGCTTTGTCTTTGCGACAGAGTCAAGAATGGTTTTCTTGTCGAGCGGTACCAAAGTACGAGGGTCGACAACCTCGGCATCAATGCCTTGTGCAGCCAGTTCTTCGGCCGCAGCCAGAGTCGTCGGCACCATATTTGACCAGGCAATCAAAGTGACGTCTTTACCCGGACGCTTGATATCGGCTTTGCCGAATTCGATGATGTGTTCACCGTCGGGTACAAGACCCTTCGTCATGTAAAGATGTTTGTGTTCAAGGAACATCACAGGATCTTCCTGACGCAACGCATATTTCAAGAGGCCTTTGGCATCCGACGGCGTCGATGGCATCACAACACGAAGACCGGGAATGTGATAGAAGAGCGCTTCAAGGCTTTGCGAATGTTGGGCAGCTACACCGCCACCCGCGCCGCCTTGCGTACGCATGATGAAAGGCACACGACCATTGCCGCCTGTCATCAAACGGAACTTCGCCGCTTGGTTGACGATCATATCCATGCCGAGCATGGCAAAATCGACATAGAGAATTTCAACAATCGGACGCGCGCCGGCAATGGCTGCGCCAACACCCACACCAATCATACCCGCTTCGGCAATTGGCGTATCACGAACGCGCTTTGGGCCGTATTTCGCCAAAAGGCCTTCGGTCACTTTGTACGAACCGCCGCGTTCGGCAATGCCTTCACCAATGATGAAGACTTGCGGATTGCGCGCCATTTCTTCGTCAATCGCTTCGCGCAACGCATCCCGATACATGATTTCACGCATGGCCATAATCCCGCCCTCCCCGTCTCAATACCCAACCGCGAATTCGCGGAAGGCTTCGGGTGTCACTTCTGAACTTGCTTTTGAAAATTCAACGGCGCTTTCAAATTCAGCCGCGATTTCCGCTTCGATTGCCGCAACCTCTTGCGCCTTTGCGCCACCCATTTCGAGTAATGCAGCACGTGCACGATCAACCGGATCACGTGCCTTGTAATAGGCAAGCTGATCTTCCGGCATATATTTGCCAGGATCATTCACGTGATGGCCCATGTGACGGAAGGTCTTCGCTTCAATCAATACAGGGCCTTTACCCGCACGGCACATTTCAACCGCTTCGCGTGTTAGATCATGCACCGCAATCGGATCGTTGCCATCAACTTGGAAGCTCGGCACCCCAATCGCGAGACCGCGCTTGTAAAGATCCGTATCGCGGGTCGACTCTTCAATCTTCGTTGACACCGCATATTGATTATTCTCGATAACGAGAATGAAATTCAAATTCCAAATCGCTGCGAGATTAAGCGACTCAAGGAATGTGCCGTTGTTTGATCCACCATCCGATGTAAATGTTACAGTGACAGCATCAGAGCCACGAATTTGCGCCGCGAGTGCAGCACCAACACCAAGCGGTGTACCGGCACCAACGATGCCATTTGCTCCGAGATTGCCAACTGAAATATCGGCAATATGCATCGAACCACCGTAACCTTTGCAATAACCGGTTTCCTTTTGCAGAAGCTCGGCAACCATGCGCTTCACATCAGCGCCCCATGCAATGCAGTGACCATGTCCCCGATGGGTTGACGCGATATAGTCACCGTCACTCAAAGCCGCGCACACACCGGTCGCGATACCTTCTTGCCCGAGATAGGGATGGAAGTAGCCACGGATAAGACCCTGGCGATAAAGCTTTATGCCCTCAGTCTCGAAGACCCGGATTTTATAGGCCGTTCGAAAAATTTTCTCCAAAAGTGCTTTGGATGGGGCGTTGGCGGTGCGAGCCGGTGTCGTCATGGATCCTCCTGGAATTCGCCATTTGGCAAATTTAGGCTTATTTTCAATGGAGATAATCTAGAAGAAAATATTTAGACCATCAAGAAAAAAATTTCCAAAATTAAGAAAAATTATTTTTTGAACAACTGCCAAAATTAGGAAGAGACTTTTCTGCTCTGGCAAAAGAAGGAAAATTTCAGTATTGAAAACAGGCGATTACGGATAGGAATGGCGTAAAACGCCCCCTAAAGTGACGTCGATGATTCCGGAGTAAATTGCCTGTGAATGCCCCTGCCCGCCCGACCAATGAGCTCGTCTATCGAATCCAAGAACGTTACGGCGATTTACGCAAATCAGAGCGAATCGTAGCCGATTACCTCCGCGAAAATGCCGGAACCCGCCTCGACTATTCAATTACAGAATTTGCCCGCCTTATCGGTGTAAGCGAAGCCACAGTGAGCCGCGTTAGCCGCGCCCTTGGCTATCAGGGCTATCCCGATATGAAACTCTCATTGGCCGAAGGAGCCGGCAGCCGCCCCTCATTCGCCAATATCCCGTTCGAGATCGACGAGACGGACTCCCTCATTACAACGAGCGGCAATCTCGTGATGTTGCTCTCCGCAAATATGCAGGGAACGCAACGCCTACTCGACGGTGATCGGCTTCAACGCGCGGTTGCAGCATTGCGCGCCGCCCGTAAAGTTGTTTTTATCGGCGTCGGCGGTGCGGCCGCGATGTGCGAAGAAGCGAGCCATCTCTTTATGAAGGCCGGTCTTGAGGTGGCCTCTTATAATGACAGCTATTCGCAAATCATCGCGGCAGCGAATGTCGATGCACAATGTGTGATGATTGGCATCTCGCACACGGGCACCACGATCGGCGTTGCCAATGCCCTCACACTCGCGCGCGAAAACGGGGCAACCACGATATCGATTACGAATGATCCCGATTCAGCTGTCGGTAAAGCCGCTAATATAACTTTCGCCACATGGCAAAGCTCGACGCCGCAAGTCCCCTTATATGGCGATTTCCTCGAAGGTCGTATCAGCCAACTCTTTTTGATTGATGTGCTTTATCTCGGCCTTCTGTTCACGGACCGCACCAACACATCGCGAAATCTAAAGATTACAGGCGAAGCGCTGCGCAAATATGTCGGTGCAGGTGAACCGAAGGCTGACAAGAAATCCAAATAGACACTCGATAAGGCACTGACGTTGTTTTAAACGCCGATCACTTCACGGCACAGAGGCAGATCAACACCTTCGTCGAGATGCGATACCACCCTATCTGCAATCGAAAAATCTTCTTCTTGCGTGTAGGGTGACTTCGTCACGATACATTTCATACCGGCTGATTTTGCGGCAGTTAACCCAATATGACTATCTTCGATCACAACGCATTTCTTGGGATTTAGCGATAGTGTTTCAGCAGCAAGATTATAAATAGCCGGATCCGGCTTTTTGGCTTTCACAATATCGCCTGCAAAAATTGAAATCTTTGGCGCACGCGTTGGGCCTAAAAGTTTTTCAACGATAGCACGCACAGAATTTTCATTTGATGTCGAACACACGGCAATGGGCAAACCCGCAGCGAGTGCCTCATCTACAAGACGCATAACGCCCGGACGCAAAGGAAGTGCGCCTGCTTCGATCAGATTTGTGAATAATTCTGTTTTCTTTTTGTGAAGAAGCGCGATCAACGCGTCGCGATCATCAAAACCACCAGGCCATCCCGTTTCATTGAAATGGCGGACCATGCGTTCTTTACCGCCGCCGGTGGTGAGCAATTCACCATAGCGCTCGACCGACCAGGTAATAGCAAGACCCGCATCCTCAAATGCTGCATTGAACGCCACACGATGGCCATCGCGCTCGGTATCAACAAGCACTCCGTCGCAATCGAATATCAGCGCATCCATGTTCAAGGTCTCTGCGTCGCGGCAGCGCGGGCATCTGCGGCTTTGCCTGCAGAGCCGAAAATGCGAATGACCGATTTCACATCCTCTTTCATCGCTTCATATTGTGCCGCAATGAAGGAGAGAGGTTCTTCGAGTTTTGGCTTCTGCTGTTTCAACTCGACGAAACTATTGACATAGAGCATTTTATGCATGGTCGAGATGTTGACCTTGGCACAGCCCCCCGCAATGCAGCGGTGGAATTGCTCTTCCGTCAAACCCGTCCCCCCGTGTAGCGCAATCGGAATTGAAATCGATGCGGTGATACGCTCAAGCAAGTCATAAGCGATTTTGGCTTCACCCTTATACATGCCATGTGCGGTACCGATCGCTGGAGCAAACACAGCCAAGTTGGGCATATCGCGCACGAAGCGCACGCATTCATCGAAATTTGCCAGACGCGCCTCATCTTCATTGACATGCTTGTCGTCCTCGACGCCGCCAATCGCGCCGATCTCCGCTTCAAGCCCCACACCTGCCTGCTCAGTCATCGCGTAGGCTTTAAGCGACTTATCGAGATTTTCTTCGAAAGGAAGCGAGGAGCCATCAAACATAACGGAGGTCCAGCCTGCATCAATGCAACGCCGTAGCACATCAAGATCCGTGCAATGATCAAGGTGAAGCGCAACAGGCACATCGACCGTTGCCGCGAGATCGCGCACCCAATGCGCGATGGGCGTGTATCCCCAATGTTTAACCGTTTTAACAGACACTTGAACGATGACAGGCGCATCAAGCGCCTGAGCGCCCTCCACAACGGCGCGTGCGCTATTGTAATCGATCATATTATAAGCCGCGATACCATAACCTTGCGCTCTTGCGCGTTTAAGCATAGGCCCCATAGAAACAAGTGCCATCGATCTCTTTCCTTAAAAATCGACATTTATAAAGAGTGCAATGCGGTCTCAGCGCATTCGTGAAAAGGCGGGGCGAAATGGTCCGCCCCGCATACCCCATTGTGGGTCAATTAGATTGTTGTCTCAGCAACATATTTCGGATGGAAGAGACGGGTCTTGCCCTTAGCCTTCGCATCGCGATCAAATACGGTTCCATTGGGTGCAGAAACGATTTCAAGCTGCTGCCCCCAGGGCGCCATAAAATAGCACCAGGTTAAACCGAGATTTGGGCCATCCGTATAAGAGGTTGGCTCACCCAAAATCTTCACACCATTGTCTTTGAGATATTTAATCGCCGCATCCATATCATCAACATAGAATGCCAAATGGTGACCACCGATATCGCTGTTTTTCGGCGGGATCTTTACCTGATCGGGCGCTTCATATTGGAACACTTCGAGATTGGTGCCGTTACCACAACGGAGATAGCGAAACTCCGTGATCACACAGCGCGGATCAACATTCAGATAATCCTTCATCCAATTGCCTTCACCTTTGAAATTCACGGCCGCTGTAAACAAGGTTTCAGCGCCAAGAATTTTTTCGAAAAAATTGCAGGCTTCATTGATATCAGGAACCGTGAATCCGATATGTTCCATACCGCGCATGCCAGGAATAGCCATAATTGTAATCTCCGTTTTTCGATCAATTATATTTCAAAGAGAAGTCGTGAAGCGCTTTATATTGCCCAGCATTGGCCATCGCTTCATAGAAGCCGCGATAGATTTTATGCTGGTCCTGATAAAGTGCAGTTAAATTTTTATTCGGCGTGAATTCGCCTTCGACCTTCACCATCGCATCGACAGCTTCTTCAATCGAGGCGAACTCGCCCGAACCGAAAGCACCAAGAATGGCAGCGCCCAAAACGGTGCATTCACGCTCGCGCGTCACTTTCGCGGGCTTGCCAATAATGTCGGTCATGATTTGAACGAAGCCGTTCGATTTCGTACCACCGCCCGTCAGACGGAAATCGGTAATGCCGCCATCAATGTCGCTATCGAACGCGTCCACAACCATGCGCATTTCATGCGCGCAGCCTTCAAGGAGCGCACGGATCAGATCAGCGCGATGATGGTATAGGCCCAAGCCTAAAAACCCGCCGCGTGAATGCGCGTCATAATAAGGTGTCACTTGGCTCGCCATGAAGGAATGGAACATCACACCATTCGCGCCCGGCTTCGACAACGCTGCATGTTCCACCATAACCGAATAAGGTGAGCGACCAGAGCGCTGGCCTTCATCAAGCTCATTGCGGCCGAGCTGATCACGCCACCAGCGCAAGCACGCACCAAGGCTGAATGCGCCCCCTTCAATATCCCATGCGCCCGGAACGCCATGACCGCCCCACCACAGATTGCGGCCCTTGATGCGATCAAGACTGTCAAGATGTGCAACCATCACACCTGAAGTGCCAACCGTGAATTCAGCCATGCCTTGCTTGATCACACCCGCGCCAATCGCCGCGCATTGTTGATCACCCGCACCGCGGCATAAGGTGATGCCTTCCGGTAATCCTGTTTCGGCGGATGCGGCTTTCGACAATTTACCGGCAATGCCTGTAGGTTGCTTTACTGGCGGCAGACGATCACGATCAATGCCACAGAGCTTCAAGATGCGATCGCTCCAATCCAGCGCACGAATATCCATCATGCCATTCAAAGTAAGCGAAGCCGGATCAGTGGCCCAATCATCAGCGCCAAGGCGATGCAGGAAATATTCCTGACCATTGGCAAACCATCGTGCCTTTTCAAACTTTGCCGGCTCATGATCACGCATCCACGCAATCTTTGCTGCCGACCATAAGGGGCTCAATTGCATGCCCGTATGAGTTTGATGCTCTTCGGGTGAAATCGATTGCGCAAAAATCTGCTGATATTCGAGAGCACGCCCACAATTCCAAACCCATGAATTTCCAAGCGGCTTCTTATCGGCATCAAGCGCTGCAAAAGTGCCGCGCTGGCTCGAGAGGCCAACCGAGCGATAGGCTTCCTTCGGAAGATCAGCCATGGCCACTGCTTTACGCGACGCACCGCAAATGCCCTTCCAGACTGCTTCGAGATCCTGCTCATTCCAGCCGGGATTAGGTGCAATACAGGGATATTCTTCATAGCCCTGGCCGATTGATTTGCCATGTTCGTCGAACACCATCACAGTGCAACCTGTTGTGCCGGCATCAATACCGACAAACGCGCGCGCGGTTTTAGCCATGTTCCCTCTCCCTCAATGGCGCAGTTTCAAGTCGTTGGCAGTTGAGCTAACCAATCGGACAAAAGCGCTAAAAACAATTTTCGATTATGTGTTTCCTCACGCGAAAGCGACTGCAACAATTTCTCTTTACGAGGAACAACATCTTCAACACGAGATTTCACAAAAGTCGGCAAGATAGCGAGTGCCGTGTCGCCCTCGCCGCTCCAGTCCGAATTCACAGTAAAGCGATAGGCAGCAAGTGAATCAGGCCAAGTCGCATCAAGAATCTGCTCGCGCTCCGGCCCTCGCCACACGACATAGCAGTGATAATCCGTGATACCACCTGTGCTGATCCATGACCGCAGTGCTTCAGGCATTGTGGAAACGGTAGGCATCGAAGCTGCGAAATCGCCCTCAATGATCTCGACATCGGCTGACTCACCAACCCGACGTAAAAGATCACGCAAGAGAATATGCTTCGCAGTGCACGCACCACGCTTGTCGCGAAGCACAGCTTCAGGTGTGCGATCACCGCTAGAAAAATAGGGAATATTTCTTACTGCATGGAACAGCGCAACAACCGGAGAGATCTTTGATTGTGTACAATGACGCTCGATAAACGCATCAAGCGCCTTTGCATAATCCTCCGACAGAGCCGACGCAGGGCTTGTAAAGGCCCTCGCGCTGTTAGAAGTAAGCAACACCCGTCTCCTTGGAGAAGAAGTGCCAACGCGAAGTATCTAGGGTCAGCGAGCAGGCTTCACCCATCTGTCCTTTGAAATCCGCGTCCGTCTTCACGAGAATGTGATTGGCGCCCTTGAGATCCACATCGACGAGCGTATCACCACCAAGCGGCTCGGTGATCTTGATGCTGCCTTTGGCCAATCCGTCTTGACCTAATGAAATTCCAATCTGATCAGGACGAATGCCCATGCGCACGCTACCGCTCTTCAATGAGGCGCGGAGCTTCGTTGCCTGATCGGCAGGCATCGCCACTTTGAAGGAAGAATGAACGGCATAGAATGTGCCACCCTCTTCAACGAGGTCGCAATCAATGAAATTCATGGGTGGCTCGCCAACGAAGCCCGCAACCCACTCATTGACCGGATGATTATAGATTTCTTGCGGCGTACCGAATTGCTGCAAGACACCATTATTCATAACCGCGATACGATCAGCCATCGACATTGCTTCAAGCTGGTCATGGGTCACATAGATCATTGTCGTGCCAAGACGGCGTTGCATGATTTTTAATTCACCACGCATACGCGCACGCAATTTTGCATCCAAATGGGCGATCGGTTCATCAAACAAAAAGAGCTTGGGTTCACGGACAATCGCGCGACCAATGGCTGTGCGTTGTTTTTGACCGCCGGACAATTCCATCGGCTTGCGTTGAAGAAGATGTTCTATCTCGAGCATCTCTGCCGCGAAAGCGATCCGCGTTTTGATTATCTCTTCAGATTCATTTCTGAGACGAAGCGGGTTCGCCATATTCTCATAAACAGTCTTATGCGGATAAAGCGCATAGTTTTCGAACACCATCGCGATGTCGCGATCTTTCGGTTCGAGATCATTCACGCGCGTTTCGCCGAAGTGAATGTCGCCTGCTGAGATATGCTCAAGACCTGCGAGCATACGCAAGGTTGAAGACTTACCGCAGCCCGAAGGGCCTAACACCGAGACGAATTCGCCGTCATTGCAGGTGATATTGAGATCTTTCACGGCAACCGTCTTGCCGTAATATTTCCAGACATTGGTGATGGTTACTGAAGCCATTGGAATTATCCTTCCCTGCAATTTCTTTGACTATTCGCGCACAGCGCCCATGGTGAGGCCCGTGACGAGATAACGACGGATCAAAAGACCGAGGAACATCATCGGCAATGTTGTGACGACACCTGCAGCCATGATGCTTCCCCATTGAATATTTTGTGGTTGAACCAGTTCGACCGTCGCCGGCGGAAGTGTTTTGGCGCCGCCCGATCCAATGATGGATGAGAAGAGGAAGTCATTCCATGCGAAGAGAATGCAGAGAATAACGAAGGCGCCGATGCCGGGTGCGACAAGAGGCAAAATTGCACGGAACGCTTGGAAGCGTGTTGAGCCATCAACCATCGAGGCTTCTTCGATCGCATAAGGAACATTGTCGAAAAAGCCTTTGAGGATCCAAATCGCGAAAGGCAAATTGAAGGTCGTGAATGCGAGGATTAACCCTGTTTTTGTACCGATGAGATCGGCGCCGCGGAAAATCGCATAGAGCGGTACCAGAACCGCGACGACCGGCGCCATACGCGTCGATATAATCCAGAAAAACAAATCCGGCTTGCCTCGAAATTCATAACGCGACAACGCATAAGCGCACATCGATCCCAGAACAACCGAGATCACAGCCGAACCACCCGCTGCCACAATACTGTTGAAGAAATAGGTCGAGAAACCCAAATTCACAAACAGATTATAATAGTGCTTCGTGG
>CAWUMH010000038.1:0-14711 GCA_963923565.1 uncultured Alphaproteobacteria bacterium | reverse complement strand
ATCCGATGCCGATGGCCATCATGACGCGGACTCCTTCACGAAGGTCCATTGAATGACCGGCATAGACGCACGCCAGCCATGATAGGGGCCGACAGGATCAGCGCGCGCAATATCGATTTTGATCAGCGTGCCACCGTGGGCAACATGGCGCTTCATCAGATCGGCTTGCGTTTCAATCGTCACCGCATTGACCACGAGACGGCCACCAAGCTTTAAAGCGGCAAGTGCGTGATCAATAACACGAGGGTCTGTTCCGCCACCGCCGATAAAAATCGCGTCGGGTTGCGGGAGACCCTGCAAAGCATCGGGTGCTTCATCCTCGATCACACGCAAATCCGGAAAACCAAAAGCGAGCGCATTGCGCGTTATGCGGTGGGCGCGATCCGGTCTCACTTCAATCGCAATGGCGCGATTGGACGGATGGCATAGCATCCATTCGATGGAGACTGATCCCGAGCCCGCGCCAATATCCCAGAGTAATGCGCCTTGATGCGGCTGCAGAGAGGAGAGTGTGATGGCGCGAACTTCTCGCTTGGTGATTTGATTGTCGTGCTCAAACCAAGATTCATCAAGTCCTGCGGCAAGCGGAACGATCCGCGCGCCATGACTTGTGACGACTTCAAGACCGATTGTGTTCAACGGATCGAACTGTTGCGGCGTTGCATGCAAGTCTTTCGCGATGATGCGATGGTGTGCTTCACGCGGTCCACCCATGGCTTCACCGATATGGATCACGCTTTCACCCATGCCGCGTTCAACAAGAAGCGTCGCAAGTTTCAACGGTGTGTCGCCGTCCCATGACAAAGCAAGAACACGCGCTTGCGGCTGCAAATGCGGAATGATTTTTTCGAGGGGACGTCCATGCAAAGTCACTTGCGCGCAGTCTTGCATCGACCAGCCGAGGCGCGACGCCTTCAGACTGAAGGCGGAGGGCGCGGGCAGCACAAGCATCTCTTCTGCCGGAATATGATGCGAGAGCGTCGCGCCGACGCCATAAAGAAACGGATCGCCCGAAGCGAGAATGAGCGTCGGGTGTCCGCGCCGCGCGATGATGTCTTTGATGCCGTCGTCAAAGGGTTGCGGCCAGGCTTTCGTATCGGCTTTGATGGTACCGATCAGTGCCAGATGCCGCGCGCCGCCCATCACAAACGGCGCGGTATCGATTAGACGTTGTGCAGCAGCCGACAAACCGTCTCGACCGTCTTCGCCAATGCCGATAAGGGTGAGCCACGGCGTCGTCATTGCGGCGACTCCGTGTGGGGGTATGTGAAGACGTGACGCATCAGCGTGTTTTGATTTTGGGCGGTACCACGGAGGCGAGCGCGATGGCGCGCGCTTTGGTTGATCGCCCGGATCTTTATGCGATCCTCTCGCTTGCTGGTCGCACCGAAGCGCCAACCCGTCCACCCATCGCGCATCGCATTGGCGGCTTTGGTGGTGTTGAGGGGTTGATTGCCTATCTCAAAAGCGAGGCGATCACCGGCGTAATTGATGCGACGCATCCCTTCGCCGCGCAGATGACGCGTCATGCGGCGGAGGCCTGCAAGGCGCTTCACATCCCGCGTCTCATCTTTACGCGTCCGGAATGGCGCGCCGGAGAGGGCGATGATTGGCAGAGCGTCAGCAATATTGAAGCGGCAGTTGATGCCTTGGGCGTGAATCCGAAACGTGTGTTTCTCACTGTGGGCCGTTTGTCGCTCAGCGCTTTCCGGCGTGCCGACGCGCATGCCTATCTCGTGCGCAGCATTGATCAGCCGGCGGCGCATGAAATGCCGCGCGACACCACACTCGTTCTCGCGCGCGGCCCCTTTTCTATTGATGACGAGATCGCTTTGATGCGCGCTGAGTGCATTGGGGTGCTGGTCACCAAAAACAGCGGCGGCGCGCAAACGGATGCCAAGCTTGCGGCGGCGCGCGCCTTGCGCATTCCGGTGATCATGGTCGAGCGTCCCGCTTTGCCCGAAAGCCGCGTGACTTACGATCTTGAAGAGGCGCTCGCCTTTATTGAGCATCATGGAAGCGCTCCGTAGGAGCGGGGCGTATAGAGCCAGCGACCGCCATCGGGCTTCTCGATGAAACGGGTTTCGCTTGAACCGATCAACACCAAGGTGGCCATGTCGGCGGTGGCAGGGTCGGCTTCGGCCAAAGTGGTCAGCACGATTTTTTCATCCGGTCGGCTGACCGCGCGCGCGAAGGCCACGGGCGTCGATCCGTCTTTGAGTGATTTCAAAAGTGCAAAGGCGTCGAAGATGGATTGCGGCCGCGCCTTCGAGGCGGGGTTGTAAAAGGCGATCACGAAATCGCCCTCGGCCGCGGCCTTCAAGCGCCGCGCAATCACATCCCATGGTTTCAAATTGTCGGACAGGGAGATGGCGCAGAAGTCGTGACCCAAAGGCGCGCCGAGCCGCGCGGCCGCCGCCTGCATCGCGCTGATGCCGGGATGCACACTAACGGGAACGGCGCGATCGGCATCGGTGCCTTTGTCGAGCGCTTCGAACAAAGCCGCCGCCATGGCGAACACGCCCGGATCGCCGCCCGACACAATGGCAACGATTTTCCCCTGATGCGCGAGATCAAGCGCGTGGCGCGCGCGGTCGAGTTCGACACGGTTATCGGTTGCATGCCGCGTGAGACCATCGCGATGCGGAATGCGTTCGACATAGGGAATATAGCCGATGAGATCGGTCGCGTCTGTAAGAGCGGCCTCGGCATCGGGCGTAACCCAAGCGGCGGGGCCGGGGCCAAGGCCGATGACACGGATCGCGCCGCGATTTTGGGGCGCGCTCATTGCGGTCGCCTCCCGTGGCCGGGCATGACAATGATCGAGAAATAGGGTGCCGCACCATCGGTTTTGTCCGCAAGCGGCATCACCACTTCACCGTCCATGGTGCCGCGTTCGATGTAAAATGCTTGGTCAATAAGTCCTTTTTCTTCAAATACTTTCCGAATTTTCTGAAAGTTTTGCCCGATCTTCATGATGACAGCCGCATCGGTCGCTTCAAGCCGTTTGGCAAGCTCGGCGCGGGGCAGCGTTCCGGGCAGGACGGTGAGCACATCATCACCCCATGTCATCGGCATGCCGGTGGCCGTCCAGCAGCCGGACATGCCGGTAATGCCGGGGCAAATCGTGACCGGAAAGCGATCCTTGAGCCGCACATAAGGGTGCATGAAGGAGCCGTAAAACAGCGGGTCGCCTTCGCAGAGGAGTGCCACATCGCGGCCCTGATCGAGATGCGCGGCAAGGCTTGCCGAGGCCTCGTCATAGAAGGACGAGAGCGCGCGATTATAGGCGGGATCCTCGAACGGGATCTCGGTTGTGACGGGGTAATAGAGCGGCAGCTCGATCACGCCTTCGGGCATATGCGGTCCGGCAATGGTGCGCGCATGACCCTTGCGACCGGCTTTCGCAAACCATGCGATGACGGGCGACTGGCTGATGGCGTTCAATGATTTCAGGGTCACAAGCTCGGGATCGCCGGGGCCGAGCCCGACGCCATAGAGTCGTCCTTTGGCGTTGGGCGCGCTCATTCCTTGTCACTCGCCAAAGCATTGACCGCGCCGACTGTCATCGCGCTGCCGCCTTTGCGGCCCTTCACGATGATCCACGGTGCCTTGTTGTGCGCCATGAGCGCGTCTTTGGATTCCGCCGCGCCGACAAAACCCACGGGCATACCGACGATACAGGCGGGAAGCGGTGCGCCGTCATCGATCATTTCCAGCAAGCGAAAAAGCGCGGTCGGCGCATTGCCGATGGCGACGATGGCGCCTTTGAGATGCGGCCGCCAGAGTTCCATCGCGGCGGCGGTGCGGGTGGTGTCGAGTTGTTTTGCGAGCGCGGGCACCGAAGGATCATCCAGTGTGCAGATGATCGGATTATTTGCGGGCAAGCGTGATTTTGTAATGCCGTTGGCGACCATTTTAGCGTCGCACAGGATCGGCGCGCCGTTGAGCAAGGCCGCGCGTCCCGCTTTGGCTGCGCCGGGCGCGAAGAGAATATCAGCCGCCGCTTCGACAATGCCGCAGGAATGGATGATGCGGACGGCGACTTTTTCTTCTTCCGGTGTGAAGCGTGCAAGATCGCTTTCCGCGCGGATGATCGCGAAGCTCTTGTCGTAAATTGCCGCGCCATCGCGGATATAGTCATAGCGCGAGGTCACGCGGCATCTCCCGAAATGAGATCGCGAAGCGCGGTTTCCGCCGCCTCGCGGGTAAGGCCACGGCGGGCGGGTGTATCCGACGCTTTGCCATTCAAAACCAGATCATAATGCCCGTCGCGACCGACGAGCACGAGTTTGGTAGCTTTGGGGCGCGCGCAGCCCTTCTCGCAACCCGACACATGCAGGTGCGTTCCGGACACGGCGTGCCCTTTGAAGAGGGTGGCGAAGGCCAGCGCATCGCCATGGGTCGGCACGCTCGCGCTGAGACAATCCGGTGCGCCGGGGCAGGCGGCGACCGCAAGGCGTGGATCATGCGGCGCGGTGATATAGGCAGTTCCCGCTTGTTCGATCAGCGTTGCCGCGGCCTCTTCCGAGAGGCCCGGGATCAGAAGGGCGCGCCATGGTGTCAGGCGCAGCTCGCCCGATGCGTCTTTTGCGGCGGCGTTTGCAAGCGCGATCAAACCTTGCGCGCTGAAGCGGCCAAAGGGCGCGCCGACACCGAGATATCCGCGCGCGCCGAGCGCATGAAAGCCGAAGGGGGAAGGCGTCGTCGTGGCGCGTGTATGCGTCATGAGCGTGGTGAGGCCGACGGTTTTGAAGAGGGCTTCTGCGCCTTCAGCGTTAAGCCAATCTTTCATCCTTTTGAATCGCTTATTCGATGTGCTTGAGGCACTGATGAAAGCGAGGGCCACGTGTTCTGCGGTGGTTGCAAGATGCTTCGGTTCAATCAGCGCGACGGTTTCCGAACCTGCAAGACGCACCGCATAGTGAACACGGCTCTCATGCGTGATCGCTTCAAAGCCGATATCGGCTTCTTCATGCACGATCGGCAGAGTGCTGCCATCATCAATTAAGAATCCGAATTTCGCTGGCAGATCATGCAATGCGCGGTTGCTCACCAAGCGCGCTTCCAACGCTTTCACATCGTGCCGGATATCGAGGAGCGCAGACGGATCGAGGCCCGCGAGCGGGGACGCCATGACATTGCGCACGGCTTCGGCTTCCGCATCCTGATCGATCAACCCGTGACGCGAGAGATCCTCGATGAGATGGGGCCAATTGCTGGGGCTCACGCCGCGCAATTGCAGATTGGCGCGACCGGAGAGATCAATCAGGCCATTGCCATGACGATGCGCCGCTTCCGCAATGATCAGCGCATGTGCTGCACTCAACACGCCGCCGGTGATGCGCAGGCGCACGATCAAGCCGTCGCCGCTTTCCATGGGCCGCAGCGCGCCGGGGCACCAGCCTTTGATTGATGGCGCGAGACTCATTCCGCGGCCTCCGCCAAAATCTGATCAAGTATCATCTGCGAGGAGTTGCGCCTCGAAACCCAGAAGCCGTGTTGTTCGGCCGCGCGGAAAATTTCTGCAATTGAGGACGCGGCGGGCCGGTTATTCTCGATGAGGAAGGCGCGCACGGTTTCATCACCAAGTGTAGCATCAAACAACGCGCTGAAGTGATGGCTTTCTGTGACTTCTGCGAGCGTGGCAAAGGCATAGAGATTGCGCACGGTCTCGGCGATCTCGGAGGCGCCGCGCCAGCCATGGCGCATCTGCCCCTTGATCCAGCGCGGATTGGTGGCGCGGGCTTTGACCACGCGCGCGACTTCTTCCTTCACGGTGCGGACTTTTGCGGCGCGGTCGCTGCGCGTCGCGTCGACATGATAGAGCGCGGGAGTGGCACCCAAAAGTTGCGCGGCGGCGGCGAAGCCGCCTTCATGTTCGGCAAAAGCATCGGAATCGAGCACGTCTTGTCCGGCGATATCTTGCACATGGACAAAGGCTTCCGCATTTTGCACTTGCGCGCGGAACGCGTCTTTTGCTTCAAGCGCTTCGCCCGATGCACGATAGGCGTGGCTGTTCGCCGCGAGATAGGCTTCACCGAGATGGTCTCGATTTGGTGTTTGCGATCCGTTGATCTCTTCGCCAAGGCCTAGACCGAATGTGCCGGGCGCCGAACCAAACACGCGCAAGGGATCGGCATGATCCGCACGACGTTTTGCCGCGAGCGGATTTTCATCTGCGCTTTCATCAAGCTGCGATACGGCTTGCACCGCTTCATCAAATAGCGCGATTTGTTGCGGGAACACATCACGAAAGAGACCCGAGATGCGCAAAGTGACATCGATGCGCGGGCGACCGAAACTTGCCGGCGGCAAAATCTCAAATCCGTTGACGCGTGATGAGGCGTGATCCCACAAAGGACGCACGCCCAAAAGCGCAAAGGCTTGCGCGAGATCATCGCCGCCGGTGCGCATGCTCGCCGAGCCCCAGAGATCAATCACAACCGAGCGCGGCGCTTCGCCATGATCTTGCATATAGCGCGCGACGAGTTCATCCGCTGTCTTGCGACCAATCTCCCATGCGGTGCGGGTCGGCACACCGCGCGGATCAATCGTGTAAAGATTGCGGCCCGTGGGCAACACATCCACACGTCCGCGTGCCGGCGCACCGGCAGGGCCGGGGGCAACAAAGCCGCCATCCAGCGCTTTGATAAGTCCATCACGTTCGGCATCGGGACTTTTCTGAAGTCGGTTTGCCGCATCATCATTTGTGAGTGACTGCAAATCGTCGAGCATCAGTTGTGTGGCGTGTTGATCACCGGCACGGCCGAAAATATGAAGACCATCGGCAATGCGCATTTCTTTGATGTCGCATAAAAACGCATCAAGGGCTGCGAGTTGCGTTTCGCGATCATCGCTTTTCGAAAGCCCCGCATCATGAGCGAGATCGCTTTCAAACGCGCGTGTGAGAATGACATCGGCAAGCAGGGTCGCGCGGCGCGGATCAAGCGTTTGTGCGGTGGAATATTCATCAAGAAGAGATTCAAGATCAGCGGCCGCGCCGTAATGTCCGGCCTCGACCAGCGGTGGTGTGAGATGACCGAGCGTGATCGCGGCGAGACGACGCTTGGCTTGTGCGGCTTCACCCGGATTATTGACGATGAACGGATAGATTACCGGCAAAGCACCGAGCAAAACTTCCGGTGCACAGATATTAGAGAGCGCTACCGATTTTCCGGGCAACCATTCGAGCGTGCCATGCGTGCCGCAATGAATGAGCGCATGAGGTTCATAGACACGCGTGAGCCAGAGATAAAACGCGATATAGTCATGGCAGGGCGGACGCGTCGCATCATGATAGTCGTATTTCTGATCCCGCCTTGTGCCGCGCAGAGGCTGCAGCGCGATGACGAGATGACCGGATTGAACAATGCGGAATTGAAAGTCAGTGTCGGGCACATCGCCCCAAGCGGCAACGACATCATCCCGAAATGCGCGCGGCAGTGCATCAAACAAAGCGCAATAGGTCTGTGACGAGATGGTGTGTGATGATGCGCCTTCGGTGAGCGCGTGCATCAGCGCCTTTTCATCCGGCAGATCGCCAATGGAAAAACCTGCCGCTTTGAGATCATCCGCGATGGCGCGCACGCTTGCTTGTGTATCAAGTCCCACTGCATAGCCGGCATGGCCGGCTTTATGCGGATAATCAGACAAGATCATTGCGAGTTTGCGTTCCGCGCGCGGTGTTTTAGCGAGCTTCACCCAAGCTGAGGCGAGGTCGGCAACATAGGCCACGCGATCGGGCGCCGGCTTATGAATGACGCGCGTGAATTCGGCGGCGTCACTGCGCTCAGACTCTGTTTTGAACGAGATCGCCCGTGTAACGAGACGGCCGTCGAGTTCCGGCAATACGATGTTCATCGCAAGATCGGCGGCATTCAATCCGCGGTTTGATTGCGCCCATGGCTCTTCGCGTGTTGTCGCGAGAATGGCTTGCAACACCGGAACACCGCATAAATCAAGCACGGTGGTGCCATCATCGCGTTTCGCGGAGAAGGCGGTGGTGTTCAGAATGATGTCGGGTTTCGATGTTTCAAGATAAGACTCCATCGCGGCAATCGCTGCGGGATCTTTGAGGCTTGAGACACAGACACAAGCGACTTGAAACCCGCGTGCATGCAATTCATCGGCAAGCGCGGTGAGCGGTGCGGTATCTTCCGCGATCATGATTGACCGATAGGCGATGATCAGCGCGCGGGGTGAGGTTTCATGCGCCTCGCGGCACGCATCGGTAAAAAGTGAGTGTGCGGGGATGGGTTCCGGCGCCGACAATTTACGCTCTTGCCCAAGCGTGACGGCGATGTGATCAAGCGCGCGATTGAAATTGTCGCGCCCGCCTTCGTGGAAACATTGCCACAGCGTTGTGAGCATCTCTTTGGGAAGTGTGGAGGCTTCAACCAGACGCTCGTCACTTTGATAATCGCCTGGAACAATCGCCAGTGCGATGTTGTTCTGCCGCGCGAGGCGCGCGAGCTCGTCAACACCATAAGACCAATAATCTTTGCCGCCGAGCAAACGCACAAGAATGAGTTTCGCTTTGGCAACGGTTTTCTCGATCAGGAGATCAACCGAGAAGGGATGTTGCAATGTTTTGAGATTGGCAGCGCGCAAAGTTGGGAGATCGTTTTTGCGTTGGTCCCATGCCGTGACAAGTCCTGACAGATCGCTGTCGGTGAATGACAGAAACACAATCTCCGCCGGAGACAGCGCGAGATCGACGGCTTCTGCCGTCTGATCAAGCGATATTGTCTCTGTGCGAAGAAGATGCATGGGTCAAACGGATTAAAGCGGGTTGGCGAGAGCGGCTTCAATCGCCGCGCGATCAATGCCTTTCTCGGCAATGAAAACGAGATGACCTTGCCGCGCTGCGCCCGTGGCCCACGGCTTGTCGAATTGATGGCGGAAGCGTGTGCCCACACCTTGAACGAGCAAGCGCATCGGCTTGTTCGTCACATCAACGAAACCCTTGATGCGGAGAACATCGAATTCGTCGGCAATGGATTTCAGCCGCGCGATATAGGTGTCGATGTCAGCAATGGCAGCGACCGGAAGCGCAAAACTATCAAAGTCTTCATGATCATGGTCTTCCTCATGATCATGATGCGAAGGGCGCGCCGCCAAATCATCTTCTGCTGCAGCGGAAAGCCCAAGCAAAATTTCAGAAGCGACTTTGCCTTCATGCGTTTCCACCACACGCACCGCGCGCGGAACCGTGCGGATGATTTCGGCGGTGACAGATTTCAATTCATCAGCCGACATGAGATCGGCTTTGTTCAAAATCACGAGATCGGCACAGAGAAGTTGATCCTCATAGACTTCTTCAAGCGGATTATCATGATCAATGGATTGATCATCCGCGCGTTGGGCAAGGAGCGCATCCGGATCATCGGCAAAGCGACCTGCTGCAACAGCCGCACCATCGACGACCGTGACCACACCATCGACGGTGAGTTTGGCGCGGATCGGCGGCCAATCAAAGGCTTTGACGAGCGGTTTTGGCAATGCCAAGCCCGATGTTTCAACGATGATATGATCGGGCTTTTGCGGCAGCGTCAAAAGTTTTTCGATGGCCGGGACAAAATCGTCGGCCACCGTGCAGCAGATGCAGCCATTGGCAAGTTCAACGATATTGTCTTCGGGGCAGCTTTCAACGCCGCATGATTTCAAAATTTCACCATCAACTCCGACATCGCCGAATTCATTGACGATGAGGGCCAAGCGGCGGCCTTTGGCGTTTTCAAGTACATGGCGAATAAGCGTGGTCTTACCCGCGCCGAGAAAGCCGGTGATGATGGTTACGGGTGTTTTTTGCAAAGATGATGTTGTGGTCATGAGTGTGACTCCGGCGTGCGGGATGAAGTGAGGGAAGGGGGCAAACGCGCGATGACACCTTTTTTCAAAGCGTCGGGGCGTTCTTTCCACGGGATGAGGCCGTCAGCCGTTGAGCTGTATTGCGCAGCGCAAGCGAGAATGTTTTCAGCCGAGTCATCGGCATTGAAGTCTCCATAGACATAAGTCCATTTGTCTTGCGCGCTGAAGGCCACTGTGCAGGGGCGCTTGCAGACGCTCAAACATTCAACACCTTCGATTTTGAAGTCAGCGCCTTGTGTGCTTGCTGCTTCTTGCAGGGCTTTGACGAGACGTGCACCGGCGCGCGCGGGTGATGGATCGTCCGCCGTTTTGCAGGTGGTGCAGACATAGATGGTTGTTGTCATCAAACGCGCTCGTCCCTCTCATCGCAATACGGGCGACGGTCCGGGGATGCGCGCAGCGGCTAAAATGCCGCGTCGGGGAGTGGAACAATCCAATCCCGCGAACCGTTCCGAGGCACCCCGCCCGGACTCATGCGTTCGTCGCGCCAAGGCAGGTCTCCTGGCTTGCGGCTCACCGTTCTTGCGCCGCCTTCCCGGGTGTCTTTTGTTAAGACAATCCAGTGGCTTCGTGGCGCGGAACTCGCCGCTTACAGTTGCGGGGGCAGCCAGGGCATGACCGCACTTGGTGCGGCGTCACCCTGTTCCCTTTTCACCCCCCGATGGGGGGACCTTGACGCGGTGACACTGGCCCTCATGCGACCTTCTGTCAATTTCTAACCGGGGGCTCTTATGGCCTTTGCCCGCGCAATTTCGTATGAGCAGCGATCAATATTTCTGCGGGACAGGCTCATGACGGATGAAACGGACGAGGATGCGGCGCGGCGCCACAAGGAAAAGATGGCTAAGCGCAAGGCTGTTCAGGACGCCGAAGTGGCCTCAAAGACGATTCGCGAGAAGGGTCTGCTGATCGTCCATACCGGTCCCGGCAAGGGCAAATCGACCGCCGCCTTCGGGTTGATCATGCGGGCGCTCGGCCATGATTGGCCTATCGGCGTGGTGCAATTCATCAAGGGTGCCTGGTCCACCGGCGAGCGCAAGGCGCTTGAACAGTTCCCTGATCTCGTGCGCTGGTATTCGATGGGCGAGGGTTTTACGTGGGAAACGCAAGACCGCGCGCGCGATGTGGCGGCGGCCGAAGCGGCATGGGTGAAGGTGAACGAGTTGATGGCGGATCCGGCGATCCGGCTTTTGGTGCTCGATGAACTCAACATCGCGTTGCGCTATGACTATCTGCCTTTGGAGGCGGTGGTTGAAACGCTCAAAAACAGACGCCCTGATCTTCATATTGTTGTGACGGGTCGCAATGCGAAACCTGAATTGATCGAAGCTGCTGATCTCGTCACCGAAATGAGTTTGGTGAAACATCATTTCGCCGCCGGTGTTAAAGCGCAAGAAGGCATTGAATTCTGATGACTGGACGCGCGTTGATGATTCAAGGCACGGGATCGGATGTCGGCAAATCGCTGATTGTTGCGGGTCTGTGTCGTGTGTTTGTTCGACGCGGTTTGAAAGTGATGCCGTTCAAACCGCAAAACATGTCAAACAACGCGGCCGTGACAGCGGATGGCGGCGAGATCGGCCGCGCGCAAGCTTTGCAGGCGCGCGCCGCGCGTGTGCCGACGAGCGTTCACATGAATCCCGTGTTGCTTAAACCGCAAAGCGAGATCGGTTCGCAAATTATAGTGCAAGGCAAAGTACAAGGCACCGCCAAAGCGCGCGACTATCAAGCGTTGAAACCGAAATTGCTCGAAGCGGTGCTGCAAAGCTTTTCACTTTTGAAAGCTGAAGCCGACCTTGTGTTGATCGAAGGGGCGGGGAGTGCGGCAGAGGTCAATCTCCGCGCGAATGACATTGCCAATATGGGCTTTGCCCGCGCCGCCAATGTGCCGGTGGTCTTGCTCGGTGATATAGATCGTGGCGGCGTGATTGCACAGATCGTCGGTACGCGTGCGGTGATTGATGAGGCGGATGCCGCGCTGGTGCAGGGCTTTATGGTCAACCGCTTTCGCGGCGATGCCTCGTTGTTTGACGACGGTATGCGTTTGATTGCTGAAAAGTCGGGTTGGAAGAGTTTCGGATTGATCCCGCATTTTCACCATGCGTTTCGCTTGCCGGCGGAAGATGCGGTGGCGTTGGATCGTCGTCGTGCATCGCGCGATGCGCCGATTACCATTGCCGTTTTGCAATTGCCCCGCATATCCAATTTTGATGATTTTGATCCGCTCGCGGCCGAGTCTCATGTCAAACTACAGATGATCAAACGCGGTGAAGCGATTCCGGGCGATGCGGATCTGGTGATCATTCCCGGCTCTAAAGCGACGATTGCCGATCTTGAAGCGGTGCGCTCCGAGGGGTGGGATATTGATCTTCGCGCGCATCTGCGGCGTGGCGGCAAGGTGCTCGGTGTCTGCGGTGGTTATCAGATGCTCGGCCAACGCATTACTGATCCGCATGGCATTGAAGGTGTGGCGGGTGGCGTCGACGGCTTGGGCCTGCTTGATGTTTCAACCGTCATGGAGCCGAAGAAAACCTTGATAGCGGTGACAGGATCATCGCTTGCCGATCAAGCGCCGTTTCATGGTTATGAAATGCATATCGGCGTAACCGATGGGCCGGATCATCAAAGGCCTGTGTTGCGATTTGCTGATGGCCGTGTTGATGGCGCTATGTCAGCTGATGGTCTGGTGCGCGGCGTGTATGTGCATGGTTTATTTGCGGATGACCAACAGCGCGCCTCATGGTTTCAATGGATCGGTGCGTCCTCATCCGGCTTTGCCTATGAAGCGAGCGTCGAGAACACGCTTGATGCACTAGCCGATCATCTCGAAGCACATGTCGATTGCGACGGATTGCTCACACGCGCGCGGTAAACAAAAACGCGAGCGCGATGATGATGCTGCCCTGAATGATGCAGGCGATGCGATAAAGAAGAAGCGCACGACGAATATCGGCAGCAGTCAAATCGCGGCGGCCATTGCCCATATAGACGTCGTCAACCAGCGTCTCGCCGTAAATCCGCGGGCCGGCCAATGCAAAGCCGAGCGCGCCCGCCATCGCCGCTTCGGGCCATCCCGCATTGGGCGAGCGATGTTTGCGCGCATCACGCAACACCGTAATCAACGCATCGATAGATGATGCACCCCGAACAAAAAGAGATGCGAGAATAAACAACAAAGCCGAGAGGCGCGAACACGGGAGATTAACGAGATCATCCAACCGCGCGGAGGCCCAGCCGAAGCCGTGATATTTTTCGTTTTTATGGCCGATCATACTGTCAGCTGTATTGATCGCTTTATAAAGAACGCCGCCGGGTAACCCGAGGCAAGCCGTCCAGAAAATCGGCGCAACGACGCCATCAGAAAAGTTTTCTGCAAGACTCTCGATGGCCGCACGACTGATACCTGCCTCATCCAGTGTGTCGGTTTTTCGCCCGACAATCATGGACACGGCTTTGCGTCCGCCTTCAACGCCGTCTTGTTCAAGCCCATCAGCCACGGCGCGTACATGATCATCAAGGCTTCGTTGCGCGGGGAGCGTCGCCGCGATCACGATGATGACCAAAAGGCCGATGGCATATTGGCCGAGCCCGAGATCAAGCGCCAGCGCGATGCCGCCCGTGACGCCGAGGAGGATTATCAAGGCCAGAACACCCATGATCCGGCGCACAAAAAAAGACCAGTCTTGGCGGTTGAGGCTGCGGTCAAGACGGGCTATCAACCCGCCGATCCAGGTGACCGGATGACCGATGGCGCGGAAGAGCGCTTGCGGATACCCCAAGAGCCCTTCGAGCAGGAGTTGAGTAGCTGCAATGAAAAGCGAACCCGTAATCATTGATCCCCTCGACCCGCAACGGGCCCTTGAAAGCCTTGTGGTTCATGGCGGCCGGTTGTTCGACGCCCGTCATGCCTTCCCGAAAGCGCCTGAACCCTGGATCGATCTGTCGACCGGCATTAATCCGGCGCCCTATCCGGTGGGGGAGGTTTCTGAGGCATCATGGACCCGATTGCCAGAGGAAAATGAAATCCGCGCGCTTGAGGCGGCTGCTGCCCACACATTCGGTGCGCGTTTTGAGTCGTCTGTGATTGCGGCGCCCGGCACCGAAACGCTGATCCATCTTTTGCCGCGCCTGTTCCCCGCGCGTCATGTGGCGATTCTGGGCTTTACATATTCCGAATACAAGATCGCTTATGAAACGGCGGGCGCGGTCGTTGATATCGTGGAGACGATTGAAGAGCTCCTCTCTTCCAATGATTACGATACGATTGTGATTGTGAATCCGAACAATCCATGCGGACGGCTTGTTGATCCGAAACATCTCACCGCGCTTGCATCCAAACTCGCGCGCAAAGGCGGGCGGTTGATTGTTGATGAAGCCTTTATGGATATGATGGAAGACGCGGCAAGTTTTGTTCATCGTCTTCCGAATGAAGGTGCGGTGATTTTGCGATCCTTTGGCAAAACTTTTGGTCTTGCCGGATTGCGTTTGGGTTTCGCGCTCGCGGGATCTCATGACGGTGATAAAATTCGCGCCGCGCTCGGCTCATGGCCGATCTCAGGTGCATCGATTGAAATCGGTTTACGGGCCTATGGCGATACGGGCTGGCTCACCAACACAATGGCGCGTCTTGAAGAGGATTGCGAAGAGCTTGATGCGGTGATCGAAAAGCTGGGTTTGAAAGTGATTGGCGGCACACCGCTTTATCGTTTGGCGGAAGGGGACAACGCGCAGGATGTGTTTCATCGCCTCGCGCAATCAGGCATTCTCGTGCGTGCCTTTAAAGACAAACCCAATTGGCTGCGCTTCGGCATTCCGGGCGGTGATACTGAAGTGTGGGA
>CAWUMH010000037.1:0-15477 GCA_963923565.1 uncultured Alphaproteobacteria bacterium | reverse complement strand
CATAACGCACAGGCCCTCAAAGTCGTCACAGCGCTCGAACGGCGCTACCCTGATTTCGACGGTCTCAACCTCACATGGGAAACGCTCGAAGGTCTTGTCAAACATAATGGGCCACTCATTAGTGATGATGGTACACCTTTGCCGAGCGTGAAGACAAAGACTGTGCCGCAAGATATTCTCGATTTTGAGCGTTTATTTCCGCTCGCGCTTTCCGACCATGCAGGGCTTGAGGCGCAAGTCGCCGCGCTCGCCGATGATATTGCCTATAATACTCATGATATCGATGACGGCTTGCGAGCCGGACTTTTTGCCATTGATGAATTGCGCGAGATACCTTTTCTCAGTGTCATCTTGAACGATATTGATCGGCAATGGCCGACACTTGAGATAGCACGTCGCATTCATGAATTGGAGCGCCGCCTTATTACGCGCTTTGTCGAAGGCGTTATTCGGCAAGGCCAAGAGGCATTGAGGCCTTTTACGACTGCTGACGTCGATGATGTGCGCAAAGCCGGTAAGACTTTGGTCCGGTTTCCCGATGACCTTTCAGAAGCGGATCGCGGGATTAAAAAATTCCTCTTTGCCCGCATGTATCGCAGCCCCTCTGTAATGCGCATTCGAACTGACGCTGAGCGGGTCGTAACGGATCTCTTTTCAGCCTACGACACCGATTTAAACAATTTGCCGGCGGATTGGCGCACGGGGCTTGAAACCGGCGATCGCCTCCAAAAGCGGCGGCGTATTGCGGACTATATCGCGGGGATGACGGACCGCTTTGCGCTTGATGAACATCGCCGCCTGTTTGACGTGACCCCCGAATTGCGTTAGCGCCCGTGAAAGCCTTCACTCGAAACAAGCTCATTTATTGATTAAGATCATGAATCTCTTTGAACTTTTCCAGCATCGCATTGCCGCATGTGTCGAGGTCCTTGCTCAAGAGGGCGTATTTCCGACGTCGCTTGATGCGAGCCGCATAACGGTTGAGCCTCCGCGTGATTCTTCGCATGGCGATCTCGCAACCAATGCGGCGATGGTTCTATCAAAAGACGCCCGCATGGCGCCGCGTGCTTTTGCTGAAAAGCTGCTTCCCAAACTCGTTGCGCTCGACGGTGTAACATCTGCTGAGATCGCTGGACCCGGTTTTATCAATCTTCGACTTCAAGCATCGCTCTATCATCAGGTGGTCGCCGCTGTGCTCGCGCAGCGTCAGGCATTTGGTATGAGCACGAAAGGCAAGGGCCAAAAGGTCAATGTCGAATTCGTATCAGCCAATCCGACAGGGCCGATGCATGTGGGCCATGGTCGTGGTGCAGTGTTTGGGGATGCGCTGGCAAGCCTATTGTCATTCACCGGCTATGATGTCACGCGCGAATATTACATCAATGATGCTGGTGCGCAGGTTGATATTCTTGGCCGTTCCGCATTCTTGCGTTATCGCGAAGCGCTTGGGGAAGACATCGGTGCCATCCCTGAGGGTCTTTATCCCGGCGATTATTTGGTGCCTGTTGGTGAAGCTCTCGCAAAGAAGCATGGCTCGTCTTTGCTCACAAAGAACGAATCTGAGTGGTTGCCGCTTGTAAGGCAAACGGCGATTGATGCCATGATGGATCTTATTCGTGACGATCTCTTGGCGCTTGCGATTAAGCATGACGTATTCTTTTCCGAACGGTCTTTATCGGTTGGGGGCAACCGTGACGAGATTGCCGCATTGATCGAAGAGTTAAAGCAACGCGACCTCGTTTATCAGGGTCGCTTGCCGCCACCGAAGGGCGCGCCGATTGAAGACTGGGAAGATCGCGAACAGGCCTTATTCCGTGCAACACAATTTGGCGATGATGTTGATCGGCCGCTTTTGAAATCCGACGGCAGTTACACATATTTTGCTGCTGACATTGCCTATCATCGGTCAAAATATCTGCGTGGTTTTGCGACGATGATTGATGTGTGGGGCGCTGATCATGGCGGCTATATTAAGCGCATGACCGCCGCCGTAAAAGCAGCGACCGACGGCTTAGGTGATCTCGATGTGAAGATCTGCCAACTTGTGCGGCTCTTGCGCAATGGTGAACAGGTTCGCATGAGCAAACGCTCCGGCGATTTTATCACGCTGCGCGAAGTTGTAGATGAAGTCGGCGTCGATGCGGTGCGCTTCATGATGCTTTATCGGAAGAATGACGCGACACTCGATTTTGATCTTGGCAAGGTGATCGAACAGTCAAAGGACAACCCGGTCTTTTATGTTCAATATGCCCATGCGCGATGCGCGTCCGTGGCACGGCAAGCGCTGAGCGTTGTAAAGGCCACCGCAGATGATCTTAAAAAGGCGACACTTGCACCTTTGACCGATCAGGCTGAACTTGGTGTCATGCGTCGGCTCGCGCAATATCCGCGCATCGTTGAAAGTGCGGCTCTTGCGCATGAGCCGCATCGGATTGCGTTCTATGTCCATGAGCTTGCAAGCGATTTCCACGCACTGTGGAACCGCGGCAAAGATCATCCGGACTTACGTTTTGTCATTGAGAATGATAGAGAATTAACGATTGCGCGACTCGCTCTGGTCGATTCGGTTCGAACTGTTCTTGCGTCTGGCCTTTCGGTTTTGGGTGTTTCAGCACCTGACGAAATGCGGTGAGACGCTCTAGGAGCTCGTTCCACCGTCCGGGGTATTTGGGACCGGAACCTTACGCATGACGGATGACGGGCGCGGACGGAGTTCCGTGAACCTTGAAGAGCTGGAACGGCAGCTGCGGGAAGCTTCGCGCAGCCGTATTCGTGCAGCCGCATCTGATCCCGCCTTGCGGGGTGCGGAGCCTGAGCCCGTTGCCATCCCTGATCTCGAAGCATTGACGCGGCAGTTTGGTCCGAAACCGACCGCTCAAACACAGACCGCCGCTGATCCGAGGTCAAACGCGCCGCCGCCATTTTCACGACCTAAACCGACCTTTGATCAGTCGCAGGGTCAATCAGACCCGTGGCCTGCCTTTCGAGGTGATCCTGCGCCTTTGAACAATGGTCCCTCTGTGCCGCCTTCTTTTCCCGTTGAAGACAAGGCTCAGAGTTTTTCTTTTTCGAGTTCACCATTTTCACAAGCCGATATACGTCAGCCCATTCCGGCAGCGGCACCGCCTAGCCACGAACCTCCGCCGGGCGGCTATACGGGTCTCGTTGGGGAATTGCCGCGTGGTTTCGGCACACCTGTCTCGGATCGCTTTCCAGCACTAGAAAAGGCGCGGAACGCGTCACGGTCAGGCTTTAAATTTGCCGTGATCATTGTGCTCGTCGCGCTCGGTGTTGTCGCAGTGTATTTGGTGCAGTCGGGCCGCTTTATGGTGACGCTTGCTCCACAGTCTGATCAAAAACAGGTTCCTGTCATTAAGCCGGATCCGACACCGGTAAAGATTGCTCCCGATAATAAAACTGCGGATACGGTACCTGCCGGTACGGAACTCTTTAAGAAAGATACACCGGAAAATCAGGCAAATGTAACGAAACGGGCTTCGCCTGAGGTGCCCGTTGATATCAATGCCGTTGTTAAAGCAGCGCCGACAGCAAAATCGATTGTTCCCGCTATGGGTGATCCAAAAGCGGTCAAAACGGTCACCGTGAGACCCGATGGTACGATAGTGGGTGATCCGCAAATTACCCAAATAAAACCCAGCTCGGAAGCCGCGCCACAAGTGGCACAGCCCCCTAAAAATGTTGCGGCCATTGAGCCTGCGCCTGTGGCCCCAAAAGCCGAGCCCGTTGTTACGCCAGCACCTCCGCCTGTGCCAGCACAGCCGGCTAAGCCAAGCTTGCCGCCTTTAACAGGACAATCTGTCGATGTGCCTTTGCCCGTCGCACGTCCGACGGATCTTGATCAGATAATGCAGGTCCAAGGCGGATCCGATCCTTTGGCGGATCTTGTTAAATCAGCAACGGATGAATCGCTTCCGGCCGAAGCTGTCGAGCCAGCTACTCCGACGCAAGTAAGCGGTGATTACGCCGTCCAGTTTGGAGCACCTGCTGTTGAAGCTGATGCCAATGGTTTGGCCAAGCGCGTGAGAACTGAATTCGCCGAACAAATTGACGGGCGCGATGTCGTCGTTATCAAAGCGGATAGCAATGGCAAGATCGTATATCGCGTGCGCGCAGTTGGTTACACCCGTGACGAAGCGAATGCGGCCTGTGGTGGTATTACCTCTTCGGGTGGGAAGTGTTTCATCGCGCGCAATTAAAGTGAGTTGAGATGCCGATCTCCGGTCAATCGTGCCGCGCCTTTGTTTCCGGTTGCGCGGGTCTTTCGTTAACGCCCGAAGAGCGACGACTTTTTGAGAGCAGCGCTCCTTGGGGCCTTATTCTTTTTAAGAGAAATATTTCTGAAGCTTCTCAGATTAAAGACTTAATTTCTGATTTTAGAGCAGCAGTAGGGCGCTCCGATGCTCCCGTTCTGATTGATCAAGAAGGCGGTCGGGTGCAGCGGCTTGGGCCGCCTCATTGGCGCAGATATCCGGCGGCGCAGCGTTATCTTGAAGCGGCGCGCGGCAATGTGGACGAGGCCCGCTCACTGGCCCAGCTCGGTGGTCGATTGATGGCGCATGATTTGGCCGCGTTGGGAATCACCATTGATTGCGCGCCGGTCCTTGATCTCGCCTTTGAAGGACGAACAGACGCGATTGGGGATCGGACTTTCGCAAGGGATCCGGAGGTGGTTGCGATCTTGGGGCGTGCTTTTGCCGAGGGCTTAATGGGCGGGGGTGTATTGCCGGCGATTAAGCATTTGCCCGGCCATGGGCGCGCAACGATCGACAGTCACAAGGCGCTGCCGCGTGTCGACGTTCCGCTGGCGGAACTCATGACGACTGATTTCGATCCTTTCCGCCGTCTCGCCGATCTGCCGATTGCCATGACCGCCCATATTCTCTTCCCCGCGATTGATCCTGACGCGCCAGCAACGCAGTCCCCAAAAGTCGTTCGCGACATTATTCGCGGCGAGATCGGCTTCGACGGGCTGCTGTTATCCGATGATTTGTCGATGGACGCGCTTCAAGGCGATTTTCAGACCCGAACCGCGGCCATCTTTGCGGCAGGCTGCGACATTGCTCTCCATTGTAATGGCAGTTTAGCGGAAGTTGAGGCGGTGGCTGCGGCGAGCCCCATTTTGTCGGGCAGGGCACTTGAGCGGACCCAACAGGCACTTTCGATGCTTAAAAAGCGTCCGGAGCCCTTTGATCCTGTGGATGCAGGCGCGAAATTGGATGCTGCGCTTGCTCTTGCCTGAAAACAGGACCAGAGTCTGTTGCGTAATTCGTCAATTGAGCGCTGCAAATTATGTCCGAATCCGAGTTCTTCGGGGGTTCCGATTTCGAGGAAGATCGCGCAACAACCGATCCCGTCCTCCTCATTGATACGGAAGGTTTCTCGGGTCCGCTCGACCTGTTGCTGGAGCTTGCCCGGCGTCAAAAGGTTGATTTAGCAAAAATCTCGATTTTACAGCTCGTTGAGCAATATCTCTCATTTATTGAGCGCGCACGGACGCTTCGCCTCGAATTGGCTGCCGATTACCTCGTTATGGCGGCTTGGCTTGCCTATTTGAAATCGCGCCTTCTCGTGCCGGCACCGGAATCTAGCGCTGAACCGGATGCTGCCGATTTGGCTGCCGCTCTCGCCAACAAACTCAAACGGCTTGAGGCCTTCCGGGGCCTGGCGCGGATGCTTCAGGATCGACCGCAGCTTGACCGTGACATGTTTGGCCGTGGTCAGCCTGAACCTGTGGCCATGCGCAAGATTCCGATCTTTGATGCCTCGATTCACGACCTTCTGAATTCTTATGCACAGCAAAGGCAAACCCGTGTTCTTTCACGGATTTCGTTGCATAAACGGGTCGTTTGGTCACTTGACGAGGCCAGAGCCGCGCTAGAACGCCTTGTAGGCGTGGCGCAGGAATGGGCCGTACTTGATGATTACCTCATTGCCTTTATTACTGAACCTGAGCAAAGACGGACCGTGCGCGCGACGGCTTTGTCGGCTTCGCTCGAGCTTGTGAAAGAGGGACGGGTAGAGCTGCGTCAAGACGTTGCTTTTGCCCCGATCTATCTCAGGGCTCGTGCCTCAACTGAACCAAGACTACAGAATTGAATAGAACATGACTGAAATGGCCGTATCTTCCTCGCAGCAAGATAATGATATCGACTTCGACTCCGAAGGCGTGACGCGTGATGCCGTGTTTTTGCGCGACAAGCGCATCGTCGAAGCGCTTCTGTTCGCCTCCGAGCGGCCCTTGGGTGAAGATGATTTCCGGTTTCATCTTGGCAAAGAAGCACAGGTTGATGCCATTCTTGCTGAATTAGCGGCTGATTTCGCGCCTCGTGGCGTCAATTTAAAGAATGTTGCCGGTAAATGGGCGCTGCGCACGGCAGAAGACCTCGGCTACCTCCTGATCCGCGAAAAGCATGAGCCGCGCAAATTGTCCCGCGCTGCCATGGAGACACTGGCGATTGTTGCCTATCATCAGCCTGTGACCCGCGCTGAAATCGAAGATATTCGCGGCGTTGCGACCGCCAAGGGCACGCTTGATGTCTTGCTCGAAACCGGCTGGGTGCGGCTGCGTGGTCGCCGGAAAGCGCCGGGCCGCCCTGTGACTTACGGCACGACAGAAGCCTTTCTTGATCAATTCGGCCTTCAGGCGATCAATGAATTGCCGGGTCTCGCTGAATTGAAGGGCGCCGGCTTCTTTGATGGCCGTTTGCCAGCAGATTTCAACGTTCCTGAACCCTCAGACAGCGCTGAGCTTCACGCGGATGAAGATCCGCTCGAGGAAGATCTCTTCGTGGCTTTGGCCGAAGAACGGTCGGGGGTTTCTGAAGAACGGCTCGAAGCTGCCAACGACGAGTGAATTTCATCCGACTTGGTCGTGATGCCGCAGGGGCTGTTGCCGAAATTCGGCCATTCTCGTGATGTAGTGCTTGTTTTTATAGGGCGAGCACCCTAATTTCACCCAATGCAAGGGAACGGCTCCAGCCGGAACCCGTTCTGGCGAGGAGGCTTTGATGGGAAGCGTAAGCATTTGGCACTGGATTGTGGTCGGCATCATCGTGATGTTGCTGTTTGGCCGCGGAAAAGTGTCTGAATTGATGGGCGATGTCGCTAAGGGCATCAAATCCTTCAAAAAGGGTATGGCGGACGACGATACGACCGCGTCGAGCGAGCAGTCTTCCGATCCGTCTAAGCCGGTCGCCGATCAGCGGCAGGCGTCACCGTCGCACGCGCCGAGCGAACACAAAGCGGGTTGATCGCGCTCTGTCAGGCGGTCCTCCTGTAAAGCGGACCGCTGACACCTGAATGGACAGAGACTATGTTAGATTTTGGTTCCGGCGAACTCGTGGTGATCGGGGTGGTCGCCTTGGTGGCGATCGGTCCCAAGGAGCTTCCGGGTTTATTGCGCACGATCGGCCAAGCGATTGGCAAATTGCGCCGCATGGCCGGCGATTTTCAAAATCAATTCAATGACGCGATGCGTGAGGCCGATATGGCTGACGCGCAAAAAATGATTTCTGATATCAAGTCTGATTTTTCGACGACGATGACCGGCATGGGGTCCATGTCACCGCCGATTGTGATGCCGTCATCGGAAACGACAGGGACCGCGAGCGAGTCCACAACAACGGACACTGTTACAAATGACAGTGCGCTCAAAGCGGATGATGCTTTGGCGCTTGGGCCGGTTGATGTTGCCGAACCGGTTGGAAATTTTTCAGGTGCAGACTCCGACACGATAAATACAACGGACGTCCCAGCAGCTGTGAGTCCGGTTGAAGCTGCGCATGGTGATACGCACGCCGGGGAAACTGCAACGCCGAAGACGCAAGTAGGCGCGGCATGACCACGGATGATATGGATGCGTCGAAAGCGCCGTTGATCGAACATCTCGTTGAATTGCGTTCGAGATTGATCAAATCATTGCTCGCTTTTCTCGTGATGTTTTTCGCGTGCTTCTTTTTCGCGCGGCATATCTACAATATTCTCGTATTTCCTTATGTGATGGCGGCGGGCGGTGATGCCTCGCAGGTGAAGCTGATCTACACCGCGCCGCTCGAATATTTGTTTACGCAAATTAAAATCGCTATCTTTGGCTCGTCATTTTTGTCGTTTCCTGTTGTCGCTACGCAGATATATAAATTTGTGGCACCTGGACTCTACAAGAATGAAAAAGATGCGTTTCTTCCTTATCTGATCGCAACCCCCGTATTATTTCTTTTGGGCGCGGCAGTAGTATTCTTCATCGCGATGCCGATTGTGATGACCTATTCAATTGGCCAACAGCAGATTAACGTTGCGGGTGAAGCCTCAATCGCGCTTTTGCCGAAAGTGAGCGAATATCTTTCCCTCATCATGACTCTAATTTTTGCGTTCGGCATTACATTCCAGTTGCCTGTTGTCCTGACCTTGCTGGCCCGCGCGGGCGTGATTGATTCAACATTTCTCAAAGAGAAACGTCGTTACGCGATTGTGCTCGTGTTTGTTATTGCTGCGGTTTTGACCCCGCCGGATGTCATCTCTCAGATGTCGCTCGCTATTCCAACTTTGGCGCTCTACGAATTATCAATTCTATCGGTTATGTGGGTCGAGCGTAAACAAGCCAAAGCCGATGCGGAGCGCGCATCGGAATAATTTTCGGATCATTCGCCCTGAAATGAGGTCGATAAACTAATGTTTGATATTCGCTTCATCCGTGACCATGCGGACATATTTGATAAAGGCTTGATTAATCGCGGTGCTGCCCCGCTGTCAGCGCGTCTGATTGCCCTTGATGATGAGCGTCGCGCGGCGATAACGGCCTCACAAATCGCGCAGGAAAAGCGCAACGCCTTGTCTAAAGAAATCGGCCAGGCCATGGCAGCCAAAGATCAAGCGCATGCTGACGCCCTCAAAGCTGAAGTTGCCGCATTGAAAGACAGTCTTTCAGTTTTAGAGGCGCGCGAAAAGACACTCGTCGAAGAGCTTGATCGTGAGCTGGCGGCGATTCCTAATACGCCGCTCGCGGAAGTGCCCGTTGGCAAAGACGAGCATGACAATGTGGAAATCCGAAAATTCGGCACACCGCGCACCGAAGCGATGATGGGTTTCACGCCCAAACAGCATTTTGAAATCGGCGAAGCGCTTGGTCTGATGGATTTCGAAACGGCAGCGAAGTTATCAGGTGCACGTTTCGTTGTTAACAAAGGACAGCTTGCACGACTGGAGCGGGCGCTCGGCCAATTCATGCTCGATCTTCACACGAGCGAGAATGGATATACGGAAGTCAATCCGCCATTGCTCGTCAAAGATCACACGATGTTTGGCACTGCCCAATTGCCAAAATTTGCTGAAGATCAATTTCGTGTGGCGCCCGATTATTGGCTGATCCCGACATCCGAAGTGCCGCTGACCAATCTCGTGCGAGAAAGCATTGTTGATGAAGCGTCTTTGCCGATGCGCTTAACAGCTTTAACACCATGTTTTCGTGCTGAAGCGGGCGCGGCAGGACGTGATACGCGTGGCATGATCCGCCAACATCAATTCACGAAAGTTGAACTCGTCTCGATCACGACACCCGAGACATCAATTGCCGAGCATGAACGCATGACCGCTTCAGCAGAAAAAGTGCTGCAGAAGCTTGGCCTTGCCTATCGTGTGATCACACTCTGCACCGGCGATATGGGTTTCGCTGCGCAAAAGACCTATGACATTGAAGTGTGGTTGCCGGGGCAGAATGCCTATCGTGAAATTTCATCATGTTCCGTGTGCGGCGATTTTCAAGCCCGCCGCATGAATGCGCGTGTGAAATCACCCGATGGTAAAGGCAATCGCTTCGTGCATACACTAAATGGGTCTGGCATTGCGGTCGGCCGTGCTTTGGTGGCCGTGCTTGAGACCTATCAGAATGAAGACGGATCAGTGACGGTCCCTGATGTCCTGTTGCCTTATATGGGTGGCTTAAAAGCAATTTCGAAAGCAGCGTGATATGCGTATTCTTGTTACGAATGATGATGGTATTCACGCGCCCGGCTTAGAAATCTGTGAAGCAATTGCACGCTCATTGTCTGATGATGTGTGGGTCATCGCACCCGAGACCGATCAATCCGGCGTCGCGCATTCCTTGTCACTCAATGATCCGTTGCGCTTGCGGCAAGCGGGTAAGCAACGTTTCGCTGTAAGCGGGACACCAACCGATTGTGTCATCATGGGCCTTCGCCATGTGCTTGACAGCAAGCCTGACCTTATTTTGTCCGGTGTTAATCGCGGGCAGAATGTAGCCGAAGATGTGACCTATTCGGGTACGGTGGCGGGTGCGATCGAAGGAACAATTCTTGGCGTTCCGTCGATCGCGTTGTCACAGTGCTATGGTTTTGAAAGCCGGTCGCAACCGCATTGGGATTGCGCTGAAACTCATGCGCCGGGTTTAGTTAAAAAAATTCTTGCCGAGGGCATTCCGAAAAATGTCCTCGTGAATATCAATTTCCCGGATTGCAAGGCACCTGATGTGCAAGGCACCTCCGTGGCTGTTCAAGGTCAGCGGCAACAAGAATTACTACGTATCGATGAGCGTCTCGATGGACGCGGCAATCCCTATTATTGGATTGCGTTTGGTCGCGGCAAGTCAGAGCCGGGTCATGGTACTGATCTCGAGGCGATTGCAGCGAAGCGGATATCGGTAACACCCTTACGTCTCGACCTCACTGACGAACCGACGCTTACGCGTTATGCGAGTTTGTTTTAAACTTTGTTCAAATTATTAGGGACCCTTGATGCCGAAACGGATGTCTGAACCCGAGGCGATCATGTCCTTTCAACTCAAATTGCGCGAGCGTGGCATTTTTGATCACGCGCTTTTGCAGGCGTTTGAGCTCACGCCGCGCAAAGACTTTCTCGAAGAGCGGTTTAGTGATGTGGCGGAGACCGACATCGCGTTGCCGTTACCGTGTGGGCAGACCCAAGCGGCCCCGAGTTCTATCGCTCGTATGATCACGGCGCTTGATGTCGGCCCTGGCGACCGCGTTCTCGAGATTGGAACGGGATCAGGATATGCGACAGCGCTCATTGCACGAATGGCGTTAAGTGTTACGACACTCGAACGCTATCGCGCTCTTGCAGAGGCAGCGAAGAAGCGTCTTGCGCGGCCGAGCCTTGGCACAATCGCCGTGTGGCATGCTGACGGCACCCATGGTTATCCTGAAGAAGCGCCTTATGACCGGATCATTCTTCATGGCTCAATTGAAAGCGAACCGGCGAGTTTGATCGATCAGTTAACGCCTGGTGGTTCGGTCGTTGCAATTTTGCGTGTTGGCCAGGTTTCGGAAATCACAAGGTGGCGCCGCGCCGTCACCGGCCGGGTGCTGGAGATTGATCATTTCGGCCGGCTCGATTTGCCCAAAATCATTCCCGGACTTTCTGAATCGCTCTGAGCGACTGAAATTCTTGGCGCTCCCGACGCCTTGGAAAGAAGTTCTTAACCTAAACAGAGGATGAATCAAAAAGAGACGATTGTTGAGTCGTTATGTGGTCATGATCGGGAGGTCGACCGTGCTTTCAAGGCCCGCGCTTCGCATTCTAAGTACCTGCGGTCTTTGCCTCATTATGTCGGCATGCGGCACTGATGTTGTGCGCATGTCCGAGCAGCTTAATCCCTTTGCTGGTTCTGCGCGTTTTGATCCGAAGACAACCGGATCCCTTTCAAAATCACAGGATAGCGGGTTAGCACCTGCTGCGGATGTCGGTGCGTCCGATGCGTCTGTTCAGGGGAGCGGTCCGATCGCTTCCGCGCCTTTGACGGCTCCGAACGATGCTTCAACATCCGCTAAATCACCGGTCGTTGCAAAGTCTATGGCGGCCCCCGTTGCGTCGCAAAAAGTGGCATCTTTGTCATCGCCTGTCGCCAGTGCGAAGCCGGTCGCTTCGTCTGCTGATGGTGGAAAATGGGTTGCCGAGGGCGGCACTGAGGTGACGCTCGCAAATGACGAGACGATCAAAACATTGTCGGATCGTTATGGTGTTCCGGAAGATGCAATCCGCAATGCTAATGGTCTTAAGGCGAAAGCCAAGCCAAAGGCTGGTGCGAAGCTGATCATTCCGGTTCATGTTGCTGCCGGCGTGCAGCCGGCAAAGGCTAAAGCTTCGGGAACGAAAACCGCAGAAATTGCGGCGCCGGTAACGGATGTATCAGTCGATGGTACAAAGACGGATCCGATCAAGACAGAGCCCAAGAAGCTTGCGCAAGCAAAGACGCCTCAAAAGACAGATGCGGCCCGTCCAACACAACAAGCCGCCTTGGAAACGCCCGCGTCATCAGCGCCCTCTGATCCTGCCAATGCCTCTGATGCGACGAAGATTGCCAATGTCGGTTTCCGTTGGCCTGCGAAAGGCCGCATCATTCAAGCCTTTGGTGACAAAGGCGGCGTAAAGAGCACGGGCATCAATATTTCAGTGCCTGAAGGTACACCGATCAAAGCGGCGGAAGCGGGCACGGTTGCCTATGCTGGCAGTGAGGTAAAGGGTTTCGGCAACCTTGTGATGGTGCGTCACTCTGATGGATGGGTGTCGGTCTATGCGAATGCCAGCGAGATCAAAGTGAAGCGTGGTGATCTGATCAAGCGCGGCCAAGTGATCGCACTCTCAGGTCAGTCGGGTGATGTCGCGGCCCCGCAACTTCATTTCGAATTGCGCAAAGGGTCAGTGCCCGTCGATCCCGTTGATCATTTGAGTGAAGACTGATTTCAGTTTCAACCTGAATAATTAAAAGCGGCCTTTTGGCCGCTTTTAATTTTATTGTCCTTTCAGCCTCACGCCTAAGCGACCAGCGAGATCTTGAATATATTGATAGGCCGTGCGACCCGAGCGTGAGCCGCGTGTCGTTGCCCATTCAAGGCTTTCATGCTCGAGGCTTTCACGATCGATAGGCAAATCATAATGCCGCGCATAACCGCGGACCATATCGAGATATTCATCCTGGCTGCATTTGTGAAAACCAAGCCAGAGACCAAAACGATCAGAAAGCGATACTTTTTCTTCAATCGCTTCGCCAGGATTGATAGCGGTTCCGCGTTCATTCTCCATCATGTCGCGTGGGAGAAGATGACGACGATTTGACGTCGCATAAAAGATGACATTATCGGGTCGACCTTCGATGCCGCCTTCAAGTACTGCTTTAAGAGACTTGTACGAAGTATCGTTGGAATCAAAAGAAAGATCGTCACAAAAGACGATAAAGCGGCAGTTTGACTCGCGCATGAGCGCCATCAAATGCGGCAGCGTCTCTATGTCTTCACGGTGAATTTCTACGAGCTTCAATGATGCCGTCCCGCTTTTTGAAGCAATCGCGGCCGCTTCTGCGTGCGCCGCTTTCACAAGCGAGGATTTGCCCATGCCACGTGCACCCCAAAGCAGCGCATTATTCGCGGGCAGGCCGCGTGCGAAGCGGTTCGTATTTTCGTTGAGAAGATCACGCACGCGGTCGATTCCGCGCAGCAAAGTCATTTCAACGCGGTTGACCTTGGGGACTGCGACAAGCTGTCCCGTATCCGGCCGCCACACAAAGGCATCAGCCACTGAAAAATCGATCAAGGGCTTTGTCGGTGGCTTTAACCGCTCAAGCGCATCGGCAATGCGGCGTAGTTCGGCAAGAAGGGGGTCAGAGGCAGACGGTAAAGAGGACATGGGTCAACGGGGAGTGAATAGAACAAGTGGGATTTGTTCAATACAGGCGATTTAACGGAGCGTCCATTCCAGACGAGCGCTCGTCGTGCACCCAAAAGGCCGTGCTTTTGATTGCAATATGACCGCCAAAAGCTATAGTCCGCCCGACTCTGGGGGGGGGTGCATCCTGCCCGGACTAATTGATTTTTTGGAGGTCCTACGTGATTACGCCAGCCTATGCTCAATCTGCGTCCGCTTTGGGCGGTTCCGAGATGTTGATGCAGGTCGTTCCCTTCATTCTCATTTTTGTCATTATGTATTTTTTGATGATCCGGCCGCAGCAAAAGCGGCAGAAGGAACATCAGGAGATGATCAGGAATGTCCGTCGCGGCGATCAAGTGGTTATGAGCGGTGGGTTGATCGGCAAAGTGGCTAAGGTCACGGATGACAACGAAGTCGAACTTGAAATTGCCGACAATGTTCGTGTTCGTGTGACCCGCGCATCGATTGCCGATGTAAGGTCCAAAGGCGAACCTGTGAAATCCTGATCGGTTTGGCACTCAGTCATCATGCTTCGTTATTCCCGCGCTAAAATCGCCGCTGTCTTACTCCTTGTCGTTGCTGGATTCCTCTATGCTGCGCCAAGTCTTATGTCACCTGAAACGCGTTCCGCGCTTCGGGAGGCGGCACCGGGCTTCTTGCCTGCGTGGTTGATCCCGCATCAGGCCATTGTTCTTGGCCTTGATTTGCAGGGTGGCTCGCATGTGTTGCTTGAAGTGGACAGTGCAGCGGTTTTGAAAACGCAAGTCGCAACCTTGCGTGACGACATGCGCCGGATCCTGCGTGATGAGAAAGTGGCGCTTGCCGGTGGTCTCGCCGTTTTGCCACGGGGCGTATCGGTGCGCATCACGGATGAAGCGGAACGTAAACGTGTTGTTCCCAAATTTCGCGAATTGGCGGCGCCCACCTCATCACTTTTGAGTGGCGGCGGCAAAAGCGCAATCGATCTTGTTGAAGATCCTGACGGTTTGATCACGCTGGCGATTACCGAGGCGGGTGTCACCGAGAAAATCCGCAAAGCGATTGATCAAGCGATTGAAGTCTTGCGTCGTCGTATCGACGCTTTAGGCACAACTGAGCCGAATATTCAGCGTCAGGGCATTGACCGCATTCTTGTGCAAGTTCCGGGATTGCAGGACCCCAAGCGTTTGAAAGAAATTCTTGGCACCACGGCGCAACTTGAATTCCGCATGGTTGCTGAGGGCAGTGGCGCTTCTGCAGAAGTTGAAATGCTGCCGCAAGCGGAAGCCAATCAACCCCCATTGCCGATTGAGAAGCGCGTAATCGTTCAGGGCGAAGATTTGATTGACGCTCAACCGGGTTTTGATCAGCGCAACAGCGAACCGATCGTCAATTTTAAATTTAACATTCGGGGCGCCCAGCGCTTTGGTGCCGCAACAACTGAATCGGTTGGCCGCGCGCTCGCCATCGTCCTCGATAAAAAAGTGATTTCAGCACCGCGCATACAAACCGCGATTACAGGTGGACAAGGACAGATTTCGGGTCGCTTCACCGTTGAGGCCGCAAACAATCTCGCCATTCTTTTGCGGGCTGGTGCCTTGCCAGCGCCCTTGACGATTGTTGAAGAGCGGACGGTTGGGCCGGGCCTTGGACAGGACTCGATCAATGCCGGCAAGATTGCTGCTTATGTCGCAGCCGTGCTCGTCGTCGGCTTCATGTTTGTGACTTATGGCCTCTTTGGGTTGTTCGCCAATATTGCGCTCATTATCCATGTCGTATTGATTTTCGCGATGATGTCGTTGATTG
>CAWUMH010000036.1:0-15528 GCA_963923565.1 uncultured Alphaproteobacteria bacterium | reverse complement strand
GCCTCCGCCACGGGTGGCCGCGATGGCCGAGCGGTATCCTCGGATAATGTCATCGACTTGAAGCTCAGCGTGCCCAAGGAAATGGGTGGCGGCGGTGGTGCGGCCACCAATCCCGAGCAGCTCTTCGCTGCCGGTTATTCAGCCTGTTTTCTCGGCGCGGTGAAGTTTGTTGCGGGCAAAGCGGGTGTCAAAATCTCGGATGACGCCAAGGTTTCGGCCGATGTCGGCATTGGTCCGATCCCGACCGGCTTCGCGATCAAGGTCGACCTCCATGTCAGCCTTCCAGGCCTTGACGCGGCAACCGTCAAGCAGCTCGTCGATGACGCGCATATCGTTTGTCCCTATTCGAATGCGACCCGCAACAATGTTGAGGTGACCTTCCACCTCTGATCCGGGGCGGGGCGGGATTTCGCTTCAACCCGTTCTTTCGTCGCACTCACGCTTCCGGCGGGTCCGTGCTAACACGGTCTCGCCGTTTTAGTTTAATCAGGTCGCGGCAGGACGAAGAGGCAAGGGCGCATGAAGGATATTCTCGACAAGCTCGATCAGCGACGCGCAGAGGCGCGCTTGGGCGGTGGGCAAAAGCGGATCGACGCACAACATGCGCGGGGCAAGCTCACGGCGCGCGAGCGGATAGAGTTGCTGCTCGATAAAGGCTCCTTCGAAGAATTCGATATGTTTGTCGAACATCGCTCGACCGATTTCGGCATGGAGAAAACAAAGATCCCCGGCGACGGTGTTGTTACCGGCTGGGGCACGGTCAATGGCCGTACGATTTTTGTCTTCGCAAAAGACTTCACCGTATTTGGGGGCTCACTCTCTGAAACCCACGCGCAGAAGATCAACAAGATCCAAGATCTTGCTCTGAAGATGCGCGCCCCAATCATCGGTTTGTTCGATGCGGGTGGCGCGCGAATTCAAGAAGGCGTCGCGGCGCTTGGTGGTTATGGCGAAGTGTTTCGCCGCAATGTGATTGCGTCAGGCGTCATTCCGCAAATTTCAGTGATCATGGGTCCCTGTGCAGGGGGTGATGTCTATTCGCCCGCTATGACTGACTTCATTTTCATGGTGCGTGATCGCTCTTATATGTTTGTCACCGGTCCCGATGTTGTGAAGACCGTGACGAATGAAACCGTGACCGCAGAAGAATTGGGCGGCGCTAAAGTTCACACATCAAAATCATCGGTTGCTGATGGTGCGTGGGACAATGATGTCGAAGCGTTGTTGCAAGTACGACGTCTGATTGATTTCTTGCCGGCGAACAATAAAGACGGCGCGCCGCATTGGCCGAGCTTTGATACGGCGGATCGTGTTGATCTTTCGCTTGATACGCTTGTTCCTGAAAATCCGAACAAGCCTTATGATATGAAAGAGCTGATTTTGAAGACGGTTGATGAAGCCGATTTCTTTGAAATCCAAGATAGTTTTGCAAAAAACATCATCACCGGTTTCGGTCGTATGGAAGGGCGTACGGTCGGTATCGTTGCCAATCAACCGATGGTATTGGCCGGTGTGCTTGACTCGGATGCCTCGCGCAAAGCCGCACGCTTTGTGCGCTTTTGTGATGCGTTTGAAATTCCGATTGTGACCTTTGTCGATGTTCCCGGCTTCTTGCCAGGCACTTCTCAAGAATATGGTGGTTTGATCAAGCATGGTGCGAAACTATTGTTCGCTTATGGTGAAGCGAGCGTGCCGCTTGTGACCGTGATTACGCGTAAAGCCTTTGGTGGCGCCTATGATGTGATGGCGTCGAAACATTTGGGTGGCGATGTGAATTATGCCTGGCCTACCGCGCAAATCGCGGTGATGGGTGCCAAGGGCGCGGTCGAAATCATTTTCCGCGCTGATATGAATGATCCAGACAAAATCGCTAAAAGCACGAAAGACTATGAAGAGCGGTTCCTCTCGCCTTTCGTCGCGGCTGAGCGGGGCTATATTGATGAAGTGATCATGCCGCATTCAACGCGCCGTCGTGTCGCTCGTGCACTCGCTATGCTCGCGACAAAGAAAGCCGAGCGGCCTTGGAAGAAGCACGATAATATTCCGCTGTAAGCTCTATCGACTTGAGCGTTGCGCGAATTCTGAGAAGGTCAGGGAAAGGTGCTCTTTCACGGCCTTGTCGTAAGCGCGATTAAGCGCACGCTTGGCGATTAATCCCTCACTGGCGATCACTCGGTTCTCGGATTTTAAGCCGAACCCATCTCCATGTTCGAGGCGATCAATATAGTCCGAATAGCCGCGCTCAAATTTTTCGTTTGATGAGGCGCTATTCGCAATCGAGCCTTGCCGGATGCGATAGATGTAACTGGAGGACGGCGTGACCGGCAAAAGCCCGATGCGGTCAATCAGTTGTATATTCGCTATGACATCTTCGGAAAATTCAACGCCCGGCACGCGGGGCAAACAATGGTCGCGGCGAATGAGAGGCACGAGCGGCGCATTCAATGTCATGAAATCCTGAAGCGTCAGCAACTTCATATCGACGATGTCACCAAGCACAGTGCCGATAAACTCCTCAGTGTCCTCGTCGATCATTTTCAAATTGTCGGCGGCCGCTCCATAGCGTGCGGCGAGTGGTATGAGCTCGGTGAGGCGCGACGGAGTGACTGTGTCATCGGCGTCAAGTTGCGTGACATAGTCACCGCTCACGAAATCAAAACCAACATTGCGCGCATTGTGACAACCTGAGCGATTGAGCCCGGTCGAAGCAAAACGGAGGCGGGGATCGCTGAGACCTTTACTCGTGAGAAACGCCGCATAATCGCGACTGTCATCGGAGACAATAATCGCTTCCCATGCGCTCTCCGTTTGCTGGAAGAGGCTTTGAAGCGTTCGCGGCAAAGTAGCTTCCGCGTCGCAAGCGGGAATGATGATCGAGACGGTCAAAAGCGGTCTGTCCTCGTAAAGGGATTCCGATTTTAACGCGTATTCGAGACGATTTGGAAAGAGAACTTTAACCAGAATTTTGAATCGCTCTCCCGTATTAACCTTTTGCTTGTCTTGCTTTGCAAGGCTCTCGGCTAACCCGTGTCAGGCGGGATGAGCCGGATCTGAAGCCCATGACCAAAAGCCGCATTCGATCGACGACATCGCTTCTGATTGAACGCCAGAAGGTTGAAGACGCCGATGTCGAGCGTTTACGGGATCTCTTGACCGCAGGCGGCGGCATAAGCGCCGTTGAGGCGGGGGATCTTGTGCGCCTTGAGCGCCATGTGCGGGAAATGAGCGCCTTGTGGCTGCCTTTCTTTGTCGAGCAGATGGCCACTTATTTTATCTGGGAGCGGCGACCCACGGGGCATATCTCTGAACCGGATATCGACTGGCTTATTTTCCGGCTTGGCCTCGACAGCACGGGCGCCACGCCCTCTACGCGCGCGCTTTTGACTATTTTAAGCGAGGAATGCGCGGATCCACCTGTAACGCTCAAGCGGCGCCTCGACGCGCTCTCCGGCGCCCGGGCTCGACGCGCGCGGCAAAGAGAAGTGGCCGCGATGCTCTCCATCTATCCCCTGACAGCGGCACACGCCGCCTGAGTGCCACATCAGCCTTTGGGTTGAGTTTACCCCCACCGGTTTTGCCCCTAGAACAGTCACCGCAATGACATAAAAGGGGCCGGTCGGGGCAGGGTATGTTCAAGAAAATTTTGATTGCCAATCGCGGTGAGATTGCCTGCCGCGTGATGAAGACCGCGCGGCGCATGGGGATCAAGACGGTCGCTGTCTATTCCGATGCGGATAAAGACGCGCTTCATGTCGAGATGGCTGATGAGGCCGTGCATATTGGTCCCGCTCCCGCAGCCCAATCCTATCTCGTGATCGAGAAGATCATCGCGGCCTGTAAAGCCACAGGCGCTGAAGCGGTTCATCCGGGATATGGCTTTCTCTCTGAACGTGCTGCATTCGCCGAAGCGTTGAAGGCCGAAGGCATCGTGTTTATCGGCCCCAATCCCAAAGCCATTGAAGCGATGGGCGATAAGATTGAATCGAAAAAATTTGCCAATGCCGCGAAAGTTTCAACCGTACCTGGATTTTTGGGTGTTATCGAAAGTCCCGATCATGCGGTGAAGATTGCTGATGAAATCGGCTATCCGGTGATGATCAAAGCCTCCGCTGGAGGTGGCGGTAAAGGCATGCGTATCGCCTATTCATCCGGTGAAGTGGCAGAAGGTTTTGCACGCGCGAAATCCGAAGCTGCCTCATCCTTCGGCGATGACCGCGTGTTTGTTGAAAAATTCATCGTCAATCCGCGGCATATCGAAATTCAAGTCCTCGGTGATAAGCATGGTAACGTGATTTATCTGGGCGAGCGCGAGTGTTCCATTCAACGCCGCAATCAAAAAGTGATTGAAGAAGCACCATCGCCTTTGCTTGATGAAGCTACGCGTAAAAAAATGGGCGAGCAGGCTGTCGCACTTGCGAAAGCGGTCGGCTATGATTCAGCCGGTACTGTCGAATTTGTTGCCGGACAAGATAAGAGCTTTTTCTTTCTTGAAATGAATACGCGGTTGCAAGTCGAACATCCGGTGACGGAACTCATTACGGGTATCGATCTTGTCGAGCAGATGATCCGCGTGGCGGCGGGTGAAAAACTCGCACTCGCGCAAAGCGATGTGAAGCTTAACGGATGGGCCGTGGAAAGTCGCGTCTATGCCGAAGATCCGACACGTAATTTTCTGCCCTCAACAGGGCGATTGGTTACCTATCGCCCGCCGGTTGAACAAAGCAGCGACGGCATCACGATCCGCAATGATACCGGTGTTTATGAAGGTGGAGAAATATCGATCTTCTATGATCCGATGATCGCGAAACTTGTAAGCCACGCCCCCACGCGTGCCGAAGCGATTGCTGCGCAAGCCGAAGCGCTTGATGCCTTTGCGATTGAAGGTATTCGTCACAATATTCCGTTTCTCTCCGCTTTGATGGCGCATCCGCGTTGGAAAGAAGCGCGGCTTTCGACGGGCTTTATTGCGGAAGAATTTCCAGAAGGGTTCCATCCGGCGGAGCCTGAGGGCGCGATGCTTGATCGCTTGGCAGCGATCGCTGCATTCGCCGATCATCGCTTGAATGAGCGTAAGCGCACGATATCCGGCCAAATGCGTGCCGCTGTTCCGGTGCGGTTTGATCGTCGTCGTGCGGTCGATACCGGGACGCATCGCTTGACCATCGAAATTGGTGATCATGACACGGTATTCGAACTCTATTTCCCGCAGAGTGGTCAAACTCTTTCTGTCGTGTCGGAATGGAAGCCGGGCCAACCTGTATTTTATGGCACGATCAATAAGCATTTGGTTGCGGCGCAAATACGTCCGGTGCTGAATGGCATTCATGTCGCGCATGGCGGCGTCGCGGCAACGATCCGTGTCTTCACGGAACGCGAGGCTGAGCTTTATTCATTGATGCCGCCGCGGCTTGAAGCGGATACAGGCAAATCGCTTCTTTGCCCGATGCCTGGTCTCGTACGTTCGATTGCGGTGAAAGAAGCGCAAGAGGTCAAAGCGGGAGAAATTCTCGCGATTGTCGAAGCGATGAAAATGGAAAATGTGTTGCGTGCCGAACGCGACGGCAAGATTTCCAAAATTCATGCGAAAGAAGGCGACAGTCTCGCGGTTGATGCGGTCATTCTCGAATTCGCATAGAACGGATGTCAAAGAACAACATCGAAATGGTCTGGTTTGAGACCTGATCGAACGCGTTCACTCACGTGATCATATATGATCTCGAATTGACGCACCATGCGTTGCGCATCAAAGAGCGGGGCATGGGGAAGTGAATCTTTCAATACTTGTTGGTGCTCACGCAACCTTGCAGGATCTCTCGCAAGTTCAATAGCTGTTTCAACATAGCTTTGCCGATCTTCGACAATGAGTTGAGGAACGCCCGTCGCGCGGATGAGGCTTTCAGCGAGCCGCCCTTGCGCGGTTGAGCCGCGTTTTGTGAGCACAGGAAGGCCTGCTGATAATGCATCCGTCGCACTTGTCGCCGCACTGAATGTGTAGGTGTCGATATAAAGATCAGCGCAGCGATGGCGATCGATATGGGAGAGTTTATCATCCGTTCGCGGCGCAACAATTAGGCGCGTGCGATCAATGCCGCGCGCCTCCGCTTGGGTCTGTAACGTCTCGAGCGATGTCGGAAGCGGACCGGCGGTCAGCCATAAGACGCTTTTCGGAATGGCGTTGAGGATCGTCATCCAATCCTCAAAAACAGTTTCATCAATCTTCAACCAATTGCCGAAGGCGCAAAAGACAAAGGCATCATCAGGCAAACCATGATCTTTGCGTGAGGGCAGCGTCGCGGGAAGGTCAAACAATTCTCCGCACTGAAACGCGTCGGCCAAACGGATCAAAGGTCCATTACCTTGGTCACGCTCATCATCCGGCACAAGCACGCGATCAACAATTGTGTAGTCAATATAGGGAGCAGGGCATCCGGCGAGAGATTGTAGCCAGTGAATCTGAACAGGCGCGACGCGCATGGCAAGCAGCTCGGGCCGTCCGCCATGCATGTAACCATCGAGATCAATCAGAATGTCGATACCATCATTGCGCATGCGGGCTGCGAGGGCGTGATCGGATAGACCCCGACAATCAATGAATTGATCAGCCGCGTTACGAAGCCGCTCGCCATAACCGCTGACATCGTGGGTGAAAATATGGGTTGCATAAAGAAAGACCTCATGCCGCTCATGCCCATGCGCTTCAAAAAAGCACGAAAGCAAATGGCCAATCGGATGATTGCCGAAATTATGCGAAAGATAACCGATCTTCAGTTTTTCAGATTTGGGCTTTAGCGTTATGGTTTCAGGAGTAATGCTCGATGCAATCAATGAGCCAACGGTTGAATGAACTTTCATTAAGTCCCGATCAGGGATCGCATAATAGGGAAAGAGAAAAATAAAACGGCGTAGCGCGTTGCGGTCGGCTCTTCTCCATGACGTGTGATGATCATCCGGAAGGCTCTTTAAAATCGCCGGACGAAGCAAATTCATTACCTGTTGCCGGAGATCAAGGCGACCCGTACGACCCGTTAATGACATGAACGAGGCAAGACGCATATCAAGCGTCTGCGGCGGATCAAGCGTGATGGCTTTAAGCGTCACTTCGAGTGCAGCATGTTGATTGCCGCCTTTATCCAAAATAATCGCGAGCATTGAATAGAGACGATGATCATTGGGTGCGCGTTGGAGGGCGGTCTCAATGAGTTTGAGCGCATCAGCAAGCCGTCCTATCTCAGCAAAGAGAGAAGCGAGATTTTCAAGGGCCGGAAAGAAATTAGGCATCTTAACCAAAATGCTGCCAAAGGCTGAGATCGCTTCCTCATGGCGTCTTTGCGAAACGAAGAGATTGCCGAGTGCGAAGCGGGTCAAAGGATTCGTGCCATCCCGCCGGATTGCTTCCCGCAAAAGCGCTTCTGCTTCTGCCACGCGTCCATCGGCACGCAACGCGATGCCAAGATCACCGCAATAGGCGGTGTGATCGGGCCGCAACCGTAAAGCTTCACGCAAGGCATTAACAGCCTGACTAAACTGGTTCACATGGAAATGCGCTTGGCCTAAAAGGGCCCAGAGGCGATCATCACGCGGGGCGAGGGAAAGGTGTTGCTCGATCTCTGGAAGGGCCTCAGCTGACTTTCCCGTCCGGATCAGATCAGCAAATTGCGTTGTGGTATCAAGGGTCATATCGGTCATGGAGTGCATGTTTTGTTTAGTCGCAACGGATCACATATTATAATGCAAAATTGTTGACGTAACGGAAATATAAATCGTGCCCCTTTACTTTGCGTTTGATGAGTTGATGGATCCCTCCGCCATGGCTTCACTTGCGCCGCAAGCGCGAGCGCTCGGGCCGGGGCGATTGCCGCGTCATCGGCTTATTGTTTTGGGTGCTGCGCGCGTGACACTTAAACGTGATCCTCAGCGTCAGGTGGAAGGCACGCTCTATGACGTGCCGATTGCGGCGATGGCATTGCTTGATCGGCGCTTTGTCGGTGCCGCAAAAATCGTTCAGCCCATCATTGGCAAAGAGGGACCCCGCCGCGCGGTGCTGCATCTTCTGCCTGAAGCACCGTCATCGGCGTCTTCAGCGGATCGTGCGAAATTGGCTTCTGCAGCGCGCGCAGCACTTTTATCGCCATCCTATATTGAAGAAATCGAAACCGGGTCTGTCGCGCGGCGTAAGCCCGGCACGCCTCTTTTTGGCGCGCCGTCGTCAACGCTTAAACGATAGATATTTTTCCGAAGACACGCTCAAAGCTTTTTCGTAACGCGTGATCCGCGTCGTCCATGGTGATGGGAAGGCCGAGATCAACGAGGCTTGTCACACCATAGCGCTGTTCTGAGATGCCGCAGGGCACGATACCGGAGAAATGCGAAAGGTCCGGTTCAACATTCAGACTGATCCCATGGAAGCTCACCCATTTACGCACGCGGATGCCGATGGCGGCGATTTTGTCTTCATAGCCGAAACCTTTGTCAGGTCGCTTGACCCAGACGCCAACGCGGTCTTCGCGTCTCTCACCCGTGATGGAGAATTCGCTCAATGTTTCGATAATCCAGGCTTCGAGCGCGGCGACATAGGCGCGCAGATCCGGCTGTCTTTTGGAGAGGTCGAGCATGGCATAGGCGACGCGCTGGCCGGGCCCGTGATACGTATATTGGCCGCCGCGGCCCGTTTCATAGACAGGAAACTGGTTCGAGACGAGATCGCGCGGATCGGACGATGTGCCGGCCGTGTAGAGCGGCGGATGTTCTACAAGCCAGATTTCCTCTTCGCCTGTTCCTGCCGCAATCGCGTTGGCACGATCCTCCATATGGGCGAGGGCGGTATCATAAGCCGTCAGGCCGGGGCTCACGTGCCATTCGGCAGGCCTCAGGTCTGAACGAAAGAAATGGAGGGGAGCACTGTCATTGCGCGTCTTCATGATTTTTTAACCATGATTTCCTTAATTAGACCGATGAAAAGCGAGGAGGCGGGCCATGGGGCTTCCCATCGAAGCGATGGAGGTTGACGTTGATGTCGTCCTCGGGACGCGGCAAATCCGGATCGGTGACTTTATAAAGCTCAAACGCGGCGGCGCCATCATTCTCGATCCGGTTCAGAGCGATCTCGTCGATATCCGCGCGAATGGCCGTTTGATCGCCCGGGGCGCAGTCGTCGTCAAGGGCGATACGATATCGATCACCGTGACCGACCGTTTGAAGCGGTCCTAAGCCCGATAGAGGGCGGTGGAAATTTTGGCCCTGCGCGCTTGTCGCCCCCCGATCCATCTGTTAGAGAACCGCCTCGCCCGGCCCGTACCCCGCGCCGGCGCAGTCTCCGCGGCCATGGCGGAATTGGTAGACGCGCTAGCTTGAGGTGCTAGTGGGGAGACCCGTGGAGGTTCGAGTCCTCTTGGCCGCACCAAGACTTTGCGCTTTTTGAACAGCTTGCGTGTCGATCAGATTCGAACGCGCGCGAGCTATTCAGAGCCCTTAGCGTTTCTCGCATCAGCATCCATAATGCGGTAACCGACGCCCGGTTCCGTTTGGATCAAACTGGGCGCGTCAGGTGTTGTTTCAATTTTCTGCCGCAGCTGCCCAATAAACACGCGAAGATATTGTGTGTCCTCGACATGCGCAGGGCCCCAGACAGTTTTTAGAATATGGCGATGGGTCACCACGCGTCCGCTGTGCCGCGCGAGTGCGACGAGAAGATCAAATTCTTTCGGCGTTAAATGAATAAGAGTTCCGGCTTTCGACACTTCATGCCGGACCGTATCAATCGATATATCGCCGAGTTCGAATTTTGTTTGCTGAAGCGGCTCGATATGACCGCGTCGCATCGCAGCACGCATTCGTGCGAGCAATTCGCCGATTGAAAACGGCTTGTTGACGAAGTCGTCAGCGCCGGCATCGAGCGCTTCGATTTTTTCTGTTTCCTCTTCGCGGGCGGATAAGACAATAATGGCGGTTGAGTGCTTTTGGCGGATCGTGCGGATCAATTCTTTGCCATCAAGATCCGGCAATCCTAGATCAACAAGGATCAGATCATGTTCACGTTCGGCAATGGCCTTAAGTGCAGCAGCAGCCGTAAGCGCTTGAGCGACATGATAGCCGGCGGCCATGAGGCTGGGCTTTAAAAACCGCTGGATTTGCGGTTCATCGTCGACCACAAGAATGGAAGGAATGAGGGACATAATGAACGTTCACATGATCATGACTGGAGAAGGGGTAATTCAAGCACGAAGCGTGCGCCGCGACCATCGCGGATTGGACTTTCCGCATGTAAGGTTCCGCCCATGGCGGATACGACACCACGACCAATCGTGAGACCTAAACCAAAACCGCTTGTATTCTGCTTTGAGATCATACTGCGATAAAATTTATCGAAGATTTTATCGAGATCATGGGACGCGATGCCTGGTCCTTCATCTTCAATTGCAAGACGCAGATGTTTTCCATTTTTGAGCAATTTTAAAGTTACAGGCTTTTCAACGCCGCCGAATTTAATCGCATTGTCAATGAGATTAAAGATGACTTGCTCGAGCAAAACCGCATCGCCGCGCACATTGCCCAATGAGTCATCAATGTAGACCGAAAAATGCGCGTCAGGAAAATTGCGTCTCGCCCGTTCGAGTGCGGCACGGGCACGTTCGGCACAATCGACATGATCAGACTTGATATCGATGATGCCTGTTTCAAGACGTGTCATGGTGAGGAGATTCCCAACGAACAAATTAAGGCGCCCCGCTTCCTCTTCAATAGCCGCAAGAAGGTCGTCACGATCCGCAGCTGTCATATTCTCGCCGAGTTGGCGGAGCGCTGTCGCGGAGCCCATTATTGAGGCAAGTGGCGTTCGCAAGTCATGCGAGAGTGCCGAAAGAATAGCTGAGCGCAAACGTTCCTGATCGGCTTGTAAACGCGACTCTTGCGATTCTGCAGCGAATTCGATGCGATCAATAGCAATACCCGCTTGCTTGATTAGCGCCTGCAGCGCGTGGTTTTCAATTTCACTAAAACTATGATTTCGATCCCGTTCAATCACAACTATCCCAATAGTTCCTTGTGTACCGGCTACAGGAAAATAATCGCGAATTATTTCTTTGTCTCGAATGAGGGACTGAGGCTGTGGGCTGCGCGCGTTGAGGATCATCGCGATCAAATCATAATCTTGAGCATCGATCTGAAGGGTTCCGATATCCGGCAACGTCAATGTGCGTTTATCATCTTGGTTTCGCGAGATAAAAGCGGCATGACAATTCAGCGTCTTCTGAATTTTATCGCAAACGAGACGAAGCGCGGTGTCGAGTTGTGTCGTACCCGCAATATCACCGGTATAATCATAAAGCGATTGGATCAATTGCGCCCGATGATCAGCAGCGGCAGCATTCTCTTTGAGGCGGCCCGCGAGATTGCCCGTTAAAAGCGCGACAATGAGAAATGCGACAAGGGCCACAAATTCACGCGGATCGGCGACAGCGAAAGTAAATGTCGGCGGAATGAAGAAGAAATTATAGGCAAAGAAAGAGGCGAAAGCGGCCGTTAGGCCAGCGCCGCGTCCAAAGCCTGCAGCCGCTATTAACACGGCAACCAGAAAGATAAGAGCTAGATAGGGATGGGGCAAGTTGCCGTTCAGCATCACACAAGCCGTGATGGCGAGGACCACCAGACTCAGCGCGGCAAGTATACGCATCAAAATGGGAAGGGGTTTTTTGAAAAACTCTGCCACGAAATCGATTCGCCTATGATCTTCAGAGAGAAACGGTCCGACAATAAGGTTATGCGGATCGCGTGATGCGGCTTGTTCTAGCCTAAATGAAAACATCTTTCGAAGACTTCTCTCTGGCGCATACCCAATTTTATGGAATCTTTATGGGCAGCGCCCCCTTTCCACATAGTTTCTTTGCATAGAACAAGGTGACACCTCCGCTACCCCAATTTTGGTTCAGCGGAGGATTTGTCATGGCGAGCGGCTCAGAGTCCCACGGGAAAAACGGGTTCGTTCCGTTGATGGTTGGATCCATCGGCGTTGTTTATGGGGATATTGGAACCAGCCCGCTCTATGCGTTGAAGGAGTCTATAAAGGCCGCTGCCGGGGGTGCTTCGATCAGCGAGCCTATAGTGTTCGGCGTTGTGTCTTTGATTTTCTGGGCGCTCATGGTCATCGTGACCATGAAATATGTCGTCATCATGCTGCGGGCCGACAACAAGGGTGAGGGGGGCACGCTCAGTCTCATGGCGCTAGCGCAGAGTGCTTTGGGAAGAGGGAGCTTGGCAATCCCATTTTTGGGGATTGCGGGTGCAGCCCTTTTCTACGGTGACTCGGTTCTTACGCCGGCGATCTCGGTGCTTTCTGCTGTTGAAGGCCTTAATCTTGTAACCCCCGCCTTCGACCCCTTTGTGATGAAAATCAGCCTTGCGATTCTCATAGGAATTTTTCTTGTGCAGTCAAAGGGCACCGCGGTTGTTGGCGCCTTTTTTGGTCCGGCAATGCTCATTTGGTTTACGGTTCTTGCGGTTGGTGGCATGAGCGGCATTCTTCTTCACCCCACGATCCTTGCGGCCCTTAATCCGATCTATGGTTTGAACTTTCTTATGAGTCATGGCTATATTGGATTTTTAACCTTGGGTGCCGTGTTTCTTGCTGTTACGGGCGCGGAAGCGCTCTATGCGGATCTTGGGCATTTCGGGCGCGGTCCCATCCAACTCGCCTGGCTCATTTTTGTTTTTCCCTGCCTCGTTTTAAACTATTTCGGGCAGGGGGCGCTTGTGCTTACGCATCCAGAGACCGTGGAGAACCCATTCTTTCTTCTTTATCCTGAATGGTCGTTGATACCGATGGTGATCCTCGCCACGATCGCTACGATTATCGCCAGTCAGGCCGTGATCACCGGTGCATATTCGATGACACAGCAGGCGGTGCAGCTTGGATTATTGCCGCGCTTTGATATTCGGGCGACATCAAGATTTGAGCGCGGACAAATTTATGTGCCCGGTGTCAATTGGCTTTTATTGATCGCGGTGATTGCGCTTGTGCTGACCTTTGAGACATCAAGCAGTCTGGCGGCGGCTTACGGTATTTCTGTCACGGGCACGATGGTGATCAGTGCTTGTTTAGCTTTAATTGTTGTCTGGAAATTGTGGAAGCGACCCTTGTGGGTTGCCGCTTTGATTGTTGGTCCCTTTCTCGTCATCGATCTTGCATTCCTATCGGCTAACGGCCTCAAAATCATTGATGGCGGTTGGCTGCCTTTGCTCCTTGGTATTTTTCTTATGGTGATGATGTTCACTTGGCGCAAGGGATCAACATTGCTGCGTGCGCGAACAAAGCGTGATGAGGTGCCACTGCGCGCCTTTATTCATAGTCTCGAGAAGCGTCCGCCGTGGCGTGCTGATGGGACCGCGATTTATCTCACCGGTCACTCTGATACAGCGCCAAGCGCGCTTTTGCATAATCTCAAACATAATAAGGTTTTGCATGAGCAGAGTATTATCTTGACGATTGAAACGGCAGATCGCCCGCATGTTGCGCCGCATGAACGCGTGGAGATTGAGGCGTTGTCAGAGACTTTTCATTTCGTTCGTTTAACCTTCGGCTATATGGATGAACCCAATGTGCCAAAAACCATTCCCGAAATCCGCCACCGGGGTCTGAAATTCGATGCGATGAACACATCATTTTTTCTCTCGCGGCGAAGCCTCAAACATGCGGTCAATTCCGAGATGCCGGATTGGCAGGATTCTCTCTTCATTTTCCTCGCGCGGCGTGCGCATGATGCTACTGCCTATTTCCATATTCCGAGTGATCGGGTGGTGGAGGTTGGAACTCAGATAACTATCTAAGCGACACCTCGTCACAGGGCCGGTCTAAGTCTCGGTACTTTGTCGGGCATCTTTGGGTTGCCAAGCTTCGATCATGCGCCTAAAGACGCCTTGATCCGCAAGCGGTGCGGGAGGGGCGCATGACCGATCATACCCATTTATCATCGGGCCCCTCAGCCCCGCCGCCCGCGTTCCGCGACGAGGAAGGCGCGCTCGATCCGCGCTTCCTTGCTCTTGTCGAAACAGCGCTCGAAAGCGGCGATGCCGATGCGCTTGGCGCGCTCGTCACTGACCTGCATGAGGCTGACCAAGCGACATTGCTTGAGGCCATCGATCATGATCAGCGTCCGACCTTCATTGAGCTTCTCGGACCGGCCTTCGACTTCGCGGCGCTCACCGAAGTTGATGACGCGGTCCGCGAAGAAATTCTCGAAGAGCTCGACACCGAGACACTTGTCGAAGGGGTGCGCGAACTCGAGAGCGATGACGCGGTCTATATTCTTGAAGATCTCGACAAAGAAGATCAGGCTGAAATTCTCGACGCGCTGCCAGCGCTAGATCGTGTCGCGCTGCAAAAGAGCCTTGATTATCCCGAAGGCTCTGCCGGTCGTCTGATGCAGACGGATTTGATCGCCGTGCCGCCCTTCTGGACCGCGGGGCAGGTGATCGATCATCTCGCGGAAACACCGGATCTGCCGGATAGTTTTTTCGAAGTCTTTGTTGTTGATCCGTCCTATCATCTTTTAGGCAATGTATTCCTTGACAAGCTTGTGCGCGCGCGGCGCACGGCTCGGATCGAGGACTTGATGAATGCCGATCGCCGTCGTGTCGAAGCGACAGATGATGGTGAAGATGTTGCGCGTCTTTTTCAGCGTTATAATCTTGTGTCGGTTCCGGTTGTTGATGAAGACAATCGCTTGCTGGGCGTCGTCACCATCGACGACATCGTTGACGTGATCCAGGAAGAGGCCGATGAAGAAATCAAAGCGCTCGGTGGTGTGCGCGGCGAAGAAGAACTCTCTGACTCCATTCTTGAAACGACAAAAAGCCGTTTCGGATGGTTGTTTGTGAATCTCCTCACGGCGTTTTTAGCTTCGTCCGTTTTAGGATTGTTTGAAGCCTCGCTTGCCAAGATGGTGGCGCTCGCAGTGTTAGCACCGATTGTGGCGGGGCAGGGCGGTGTTGCTGCAACACAAACTATGACCGTGGCCGTGCGCGCACTCGCGACGCGTGAGCTGAGTGCGGCCAATGCCATTCGCGTGACCTTCCGCGAAACCTTTGTCGGTCTTTTGAACGGATTGGCTTTTGGTATCATCACCGCCGCCATCGCGTCGGTCTGGTTTCAGGATTGGAATATTGGTTTTGTGATTTCGCTCGCCATGACGGTTAATCTCGTAGCCGGTGCTTTGGGCGGTATCTTGATCCCCTTAACACTTGAGCGGTTCCGCGCCGATCCGGCGGTGTCGTCGGGCGTCTTCGTCACAACAGTCACCGACGTGGTCGGCTTTTTCTCCTTTTTAGGGATTGCGACGCTGTGGTTCGGCTTGAGCTGAAGCCTTTTGCGATTAAGTGGGTACCGGTTAACCGGAACAAAAATGTGCCGTTCAAAAATCTTTGATCCGTTACCGATTTCTTAAAATTTTCCATGCGAGAACCCCCTGTCTTTCTTGATGTTGGGGTTGGTTTCGATGGGGTTTCAGGCTTTGATCACTATACAGCGCGCGCTCGTGA
>CAWUMH010000035.1:0-15918 GCA_963923565.1 uncultured Alphaproteobacteria bacterium | reverse complement strand
GCGGAACCGATAATTTTGGCGCTTCGCGCATAAGCCGCGCGGCCGCAATTTTGATAAGCGCATGCGCCATCTCGCGAATGCGGCTTTTAAGCTTAGCCTTGCGAGCCTGCCAACCACCGCCGCCCAAGCGGTCAAGCTGAACCTCTGTATCTTCAGATCCATAGCGAGAAAGAAGATCAAGATTCTCGACCGGCAGAAAAAGTTTATCGCCGCCCGCATAATGAATCTCGACGCAGTCATGCGGCGCACCTGCCACATCAATCGTCTTCAAACTCGCAAAGCGGCCAATACCGTGATCAAGATGGACAACAAGATCACCCGGATTGAGGCTTGCGGCTTCAGCGATGACATCTTGTGCGCGACGGGACTTGCGCGCCTTGCGGACAAGCCGATCACCAAGAATATCCTGTTCGCCGATTACAACGAGACTGTCCGTTTCAAAACCGCGCTCAAGCCCCCAAACCGCAAGTGCCACGGCCTTTCCCTTAAGCGCCAGTGCTTCGGATAGGTTTGAGGTGTAGGTAAGGGTCTTTAATCCATGATCCGAGAGCACATGAGACAATCGCTCACGCGCCCCTTCTGACCATGTCGCCACAATCACGCGTTTCGCTTCATCTTGCTTTGACGTGATGAAGGATACGACCGCATCGAATATGTTTTTCGCGTCCGTATCATCATCACCATCGACACGCGCACGCTCAGCCGAAAAATTTCGACCCTGTCGCACACCACAATCAACGATCGATGATCCGTCATCCGCAACAGCAAAAGGCGTCATCCGGATCACGGCATGTTTGGAGAGGTGCGCTTCTAACTCATCAGCCTCTAGATGAAGATGCTTTGGCTCTAACGGCTTATAGGGCATAAGCCCTGTCTGCGGATTTGAAAGCGCATCGCGCCGTGCCTCATAATGATCCGTAATGAGCCTTAAGCGTTCTTGTGCCGCTTCCTCGACGAGCGGATCAAGAATAAGCGGCACATCGGGAACATAATCAAAAAGCGTATCGAGCCGCTCGTGAAAGAGCGGCAACCAATGTTCGAGACCAGCAACACGGCGACCTTCGCTGATGCCTTCATAAAGAAGATCATCGCGTCCCGGTGCACCAAAAGTTGCAACATAGGCTTGCCGAAACCTCTTTATTGTTTCGGTTGTCAATTGCACTTCACTCATCGGCACAAGATCAAGCGCGCGTAATTGGCCGATGGTTCTTTGCGTTTCAGGATCAAAGCTACGAAGTGACTCAAGCGTATCGCCGAAAAAATCGAGACGAACAGGCAAAGGCATGCCCGGTGCGAAAAGATCAATAATACCACCACGCACCGCATAATCTCCCGTCTCGCGTACGGTCGCGGTTTTCATAAACCCATTTGATTCAAGCCAAAGGGCAAGCGCCTTTGTATCTACGCGATTACCGGGTGCAGCCGAAAAACTCTCAGACGCAATTTTTGACCGCGCCGTCACGCGCTGCATCAACCCATTCGCTGTTGCGATCAAAACACGAGGGCGATCTTCTCCCGTATGCGAACGCGCCAACCGCGCAAGAACGGTCATCCGCCGTGCAACTATACCCGCATGAGGTGATACGCGATCATAGGGTTGGCAATCCCAATTCGGAAAACTCAATATCTCCAAATCTGGCGCAAGAAAGCCGAGTGCAGCTTCCATTTGCGCTTGGCGTTGACCATCGCGCGCAACAAACACAAGAGCCGCGGCGTGATCATGACCCTCTTGCCCATAGCGCCGCGCAAGATCAGCAACCACCATCGCGTCGAACCCATCAGGCGCTGACGAGAGAACAAGCGAACCTGTTTTTTTGACTGCGGTTAGAATTTGATCAAGGTATTTTGCCATGCGCCATCAAATAAAGATCAAAGATTGATCGGCTTTTCATGATCATGAAAAGTTTTAAGACGCCAGAACATATCCGTATCCAATTCGGCGGGAACAGGTTGGCTTCCTACGATCCAGCTTAAAAGCTCCTGATCTTGCCGGGCAATCAAAGTCTCAAAGACATCAAGCTCTTCGCTTGAAAATCCAATGAGATGCGCATCGGCAAATTGGCCAATGAGCAAATCCATTTCGCGCATGCCGCGATGCCATGAATGATAGAGGACGCGCCGACGGCGTGGATCAAGATCGGTGCTGGAAAGGACGGTGCCCGTCATTTGTTCTGACCCAATGACGTGTTCGGCCGTGTATAGGGCGGAAGATCACCCCGAGCCCACCCCGCTTTTGTTTCGGCAATGAAATCAGTCAAGCGTTGTTCACTAATCGCGCTTCGCAATCCGGCCATTAAGGTTTGATAATAAGCAAGATTGATCCCCGTGAGCAGCATCATGCCCAAGATCTCTTCAGATTTAACAAGATGATGAAGATAGGCGCGGCTATAAATCCGTGCGGGCTCCCACGAGCTTTCTTCATCGAGTGGGCGCGGATCATCCGCATGGCGCGCATTTTTGAGATTGATTTTTCCAAACCGCGTAAAGGCTAATCCATGACGCCCAGCGCGCGTCGGCATCACGCAATCAAACATATCAACGCCGCGTCTAACACTTTCAACAATGTCATCCGGTGTGCCCACACCCATCAGATAACGCGGCTTTTCTTGAGGCAAATGCGGTTCAACCACTTCGATCATTTTGAGCATGATCTCTTGGGGCTCGCCAACCGCAAGCCCGCCAATCGAATAACCTTTTAAATTCATGCTCGCAAGGTGTTGCGCGGATCGGACACGCAACGCCTCAATAGCGCCGCCCTGCACAATGCCAAACATCGCCTTGCCCAGTTGCGTACCAAATTTTAAAGCGCATCGTTCAGCCCAGCGCAGCGAGAGCTCCATGGCTTTTTCTGTGTCACGATCAGAGCACGGCAATTTCACACATTCATCAAGCTGCATCTGAATGTCGGACCCGAGCAGTCCTTGAATTTCAATTGAACGCTCGGGTGTCAGTTCATAGGACGAGCCATCAATATGCGAGCGGAAGGTTACACCCTGCTCCGTAATCTTCCTCAGTTTTGCGAGTGACATCACTTGAAAGCCACCCGAGTCTGTCAAAATCGGATGCGGCCAATTCATCATGTGATGCAATCCGCCAAGCTCAGCGACGCGTTCGGCTCCCGGCCGCAACATCAGATGATACACATTACCCAGAACGATATCGGCACCGAGCGCCCGCACCTCATGCGGATGCATGGCCTTTACTGTTCCGGCCGTCCCCACGGGCATGAAGGCCGGTGTGCGAATAGTCCCGCGCGGTGTGTGCACGGCACCTGTGCGCGCCGTTCCATCGCGATGGGAGATTTTAAATGTGAAATCGTTGTGATCAGTCACGGCAGGACTTTAAGGCTCGACACGGAACAACAAACAAGCATCGCCATAGGAATAGAAGCGATAGCCTGTTTCAATCGCGTGTCTATACGCTTTCATGATCCTGTCCAGACCCGAAAAAGCCGAAACCAGCATGACAAGGGTCGATCGGGGCAGATGGAAATTGGTCAAAAGCACATCAACGGCCTTAAACCGGTAACCCGGTGTGATGAAAATCGAAGTGTCGCCGCTCCAGGCAACAAAAGACCCATCCGGCTTAACCGCTGACTCGAGTAACCTTAGAGATGTCGTTCCAATCGCGACGATGCGCCGGCCTTCTTGGCGTGCGCGGTTCAGGCGATCGGCGGTCTTGGAACTGATCTCGCCCCATTCGGCATGCATTTTATGATCTCGCGTATCCTCTACTTTGACAGGCAGAAACGTCCCCGCACCGACATGCAAAGTGACGCGAACAAGATCGATGCCGCCCGCACGCAATTGCTCAATCAATGAGGACGTAAAGTGAAGTCCCGCTGTGGGCGCTGCAACCGCGCCCGAACGATCCGCAAATATCGTCTGATAATCTTTTTTATCCTGCTCATCTTCAGCGCGCTTCGCCGCAATATAGGGCGGCAATGGCATCTCGCCATAGTGAGCAATCAAAGCGTCGAGCTCTGCCCCCGCCACAGAGAAACGCAACAGCACTTCGCCACCATCACCCTTGCTTTCGACGCGAGCATTGAGCGATTGATCATTCACTTGCTTTGACGTGAAGTGAATGATTTCGCCAATTTCGAGCTTTTTTGCCGGCCGAACAAAAGCGAGCCATTGATCGGCTGACACTCTTTTGTGAAGCGTGACGTCAATCTTTGCTCGTGCTGCGCCGCGTGCGCGAAATCCTGTGAGGCGCGCCGGAATAACCTTTGTGTCGTTAACAACAACGACATCGCCGGGCTGAAGCAGGTTAGGAAGATCGGCAATATGCCGATCTTCAAATTCGCTTACACCCGAACGAACCACGAGAAGCCGAGCTTTTTCACGGTGTTCAGCAGGCCGAAGCGCAATGCTCTCCGGCGGCAATTCGAAGTCAAAATCATCGACACGCATCGACGAACGCCGCCTTTATTCAATTAAAGAGAAACAACGCTCGCTTTCACGATGCTGTCGGGATCACGAACGGGTTCACCGCGCTTGATCTTGTCAACATTCTCCATGCCTTCAACAACTTCGCCCCAAACCGTATATTGACGGTCGAGGAAGCGCGCATCATCAAAGCAGATAAAGAATTGCGAGTTGGCGCTATCAGGATTTGACGAACGGGCCATGGAACAAGTGCCACGCACATGCGGCTCTGGATTGAACTCTTGTTTCAAATTCGGATAGTTCGATCCGCCTGTGCCCGTGCCATGCGGGCAACCGGTCTGCGCCATAAAGCCATCAATCACGCGATGGAACACGATGCCATCATAGAAACCCTCTTCAGCGAGTTTCTTGATATGGGCAACATGATTAGGCGCAAGATCAGGGCGGAATTTAATAACAACTTTGCCCTTTGTCGTTTCAAGAACGAGATGATCCTTGCCGCTCTTGGTCGCCGCTTTTGCAGCGCCCGCAGCAGGAGCCGTTTTCTTAGCCGAAGTATCTTTTTTTGCGCTCGTCGCTTTAGGTTTAGCAGCCATTGACTCTCGTTCCTTATTTTGCATCAGCCATTATTTGAACTTTAACAATTTTATCAGGCCCTTTGACCATGCCATTTTGTGCCTGATCACCCTTCTTGATTTTATCAACAAATTCCATTCCGGATACAACTTCGCCAAACACAGTATATTTACCGTTCAAGAAAGCGGACGGTTGGAAACAAATGAAGAATTGCGAATTGGCAGAATTCGGATCATTCGAACGCGCCATACCCAATGTACCCCGATTGAAGGGTTGCGGCGTGAATTCAGCCGGAAGATTGGGAAGTTTTGATCCGCCCATTCCCGTTCCCGTCGGATCGCCCGTCTGTGCCATAAAGCCTTCAATCACGCGATGAAAGACAATACCGTCATAAAAGCCCTGACGCACGAGAGCCTTGATCTGTTCAACATGTTTAGGCGCTAGATCGGGGCGCAGCCGAATAACAACGCGACCATCTTTCAATTCAAGATAAAGCGTATTCTGCGGATCAAGCGTTTGGGCGCTTGCATAATGCACCCCAAACAAAAGCATGAAAGCGACGAGAGCAGCGCGAATCATAGAGACCTTCTCCAAAAAAGGTGAGCATGCGCTCAAAACAAATATTCAAACCGATTTAATTTTTTGCAAGAGTTTCGGTGCCACGGCGGGCGGCACGAAGTCCTTGACGTCACCGCCCATTTTCGCGATTTGCCTCACCAATGTGGCGGTGATGGGGCGCACTGACGGAGATGCGGGAATGAATACTGTATTGATTTTTGGTGCCATGACACCATTCATGCCCGCCATTTGCATTTCATAATCAAAATCAGTGCCGTCGCGCAGACCTCGAATAAGCAATGTCGCGTCAACACGCTTGGCGGCATTAACAGCAAGGTCATCAAAGGTAATGACGTCGAGCGTTGTTCCCACAGATAGAGCCAACGCGCCCACGCTTTCGCGGATCATGTCGGCGCGTTCCTCGGATGAGAAAAGCGGTGCCTTGCCCGGATGAACACCAATGGCGATGATTAGATGATCTACCATCGCGCAAGCTCTTGCGATGACATCGACATGTCCAAGTGTCAAAGGATCAAATGATCCCGCGTAAAGGCCTTTGCGCAGTCTCGGAGACGTCATTGTATTGGACCTTTCGAAAAAAGCCGTACTTAGGCGTTATCAGCCGATTGATCGTCACCAGACCCTGAGGTCTCGGCATCCTCCATGCCATCATCGCTGATACGTTCAACCGAGACAACACGTTCACCTTCTGCTGTGTTGAAGACGGTAACGCCCTGCGTGGCACGACCCGCGATACGGATTCCATCGACCGGACAACGAATGAGCTGACCGCCATCAGTGACCAACATGATCTGGTCCGACGTTTCGACCGGAAAAGAGGCAACGAGTTTTCCATTACGCTCATTGACCGCCATCGCGACAATACCTTTGCCCCCACGGCCGGTAACTCGATATTCATAGGCAAGACTGCGCTTGCCATAACCTTGTTCTGAAATCGTCAGGATAACCTGTTCACGAGCAGAAAGCTCGGCGTAGCGTTCTTGCGAAATCGCTGCTTCACCCGACAATTCTTCATCCATCGGCGCTTCGTCTTGCGTGGTCTCACCTGCAACGGCGCGGCGCATACGGATATAAGCCAATCGTTCTTCAGCGGACGCATCAACATGGCGCAAGATCGCCATAGAAATCACGTGATCTCCTTTGGCGAGATTAATACCGCGCACACCCGTTGAATCGCGTCCTTTAAAGACGCGCACATCATCAACAGCGAAACGGATCGATTGACCATCTGCCGTTGTGAGAAGCACATCATCATCGGCCGTGCAGATTTGCACATCGACGATCATGTCACCTTCATCAAGTTTCATCGCGATTTTGCCGGCCTTATTAACCTGCGTAAAATCCGACAATTTGTTGCGACGCACATTGCCATGGGCAGTCGCAAACATCACATCAAGACGGTCCCAATCCTCTTCATTCTCGGGAAGAGGCATAATGGTTGTGATGCGTTCACCTTCATCAAGCGGCAGCATATTAATGAGCGCTTTACCGCGCGCATTGGGGGCAGCTTCCGGCAAACGCCAGACCTTTTCTTTGTAGGCCTGCCCCATAGACGAGAAAAACAGAATGGGCGTGTGGGTCGATGCGACAAACAAACGGCTGACGAAGTCCTCATCACGCGTTTGCATGCCGGAGCGACCCTTGCCGCCGCGACGCTGTGCACGATAGGTCGAAAGCGGCACACGCTTGATATAACCCGCATGCGAAACGGTGACGACCATATCCTGTCTCTGGATGAGATCCTCATCCTCAACATCCGCGTCCCACTCCACAAAATCAGTTTTGCGTGGTGTCGCATAAGCCGACTTCACGTCGTTTAGTTCATCCGAAATGATCGACATGATGCGTGATCGAGACCGCAGAATATCAAGATAGTCAGCGATTTCTGCAGCAATCTTATTCAGTTCATCGGCAATTTCATCACGACCCAAAGCGGTCAAACGCGCCAAGCGCAATTCAAGAATGGCGCGCGCTTGCGCATCTGACAAACGATAAGTGCCTTCATGCGAAACTTTATGACGCGGGTCGGCAATCAATTCGACAAGTGCCGCCACATCTTGGGCAGGCCATTCCCGTTCCATCATGGATTCACGCGCGGCATTGGGATCCGGCGCGGTGCGGATCAGATGGATGATCTCGTCGATATTGGCGACCGCAATCGCAAGGCCGACCAAGACATGCGCGCGATCACGCGCTTTCCCGAGGCGGAACTTCGTACGGCGGCTCACAACCTCTTCGCGGAATTCGACAAAAGCGCGGATAAAATCGAGAAGTGTAAACACTTCCGGGCGACCGCCATTCAAAGCGACCATGTTGCAACCGAAACTCGATTGCAATTGTGTGAAGCGCCAGAGCTGATTAAGCACAACATCACCAACCGCATCACGCTTCAACTCGATGACGATGCGCATACCATCGCGATCAGATTCATCACGCAGATCGGAAATGCCCTCGACACGCTTTTCGCGCACGAGCTCGGCAATTTTCTCGATGAGATGCGCCTTGTTCACCTGATAGGGAATCTCGGTGATGATAATCGCTTCACGGCCTTGCTTGCCGGTCTCAATAGTCGCCTTCGCGCGCACAACAACGGAACCGCGGCCCATGTGATAGGCCGCGCGCACACCGCCACGACCAAGGATTGTTCCGCCCGTCGGGAAATCCGGACCCGGCACGATTTCAATTAAACGATCAATACCAATGGCCGGATCGGCGATATAGGCCAAACACGCCTCAATCACTTCACCAAGATTATGAGGCGGAATATTCGTCGCCATACCAACGGCAATACCGCCTGCACCATTGACGAGAAGATTGGGGAAGCGTGCCGGAAGAACAACCGGCTCATGTTCTGAGCCATCATAGTTCGGTTGGAAATCAACCGTGTCTTCGTCAAGGTCGGTAACGATAGACATAGCAGGTTTCGCGAGCCGCACTTCGGTATAACGCATGGCGGCCGCGGGATCACCATCAACCGAACCGAAATTGCCCTGCCCGTCGATGAGCGGTAGACGCATTGAAAAATCCTGCGCCATACGCACAAGCGCGTCATAGATCGATTGGTCACCATGCGGGTGATATTTACCGATCACGTCGCCCACGACACGCGCCGATTTACGATAGGGCTTATCGGGCGTGTAGCCGTTCTCGATCATCGAATAGAGAATACGGCGATGAACCGGCTTTAACCCGTCGCGTGCATCGGGTAGCGCACGCGACACGATCACGCTCATCGCGTAATCGAGATAAGAGCGCTTCATCTCCTCGGTTATCGAAACCGGGCGAATGTCCTGCGGGGTCGGAACGATCGGCGAAACGGGATTATCGGACAAAATAAGGGCTCGCAAAGCGGGAAAAACAACCGCAATTCATCTCAGGAATCACGACAATTTTGTGTAGCCGATTCCCGTTCGCGAACCTAACAAAAAACCACTCTCTCCACTGGCAAAAATTTAAGTATTTTCAATTACTTATTTCTGCTCTTGCGGTGTTATCCGCCAAAAACAACTTTATACATGACCCGCCCCGGAAAAAGCGTGAAAATCCCCGGCACAATGAGGGCCGAAACAACAAGCAAAATCATAGCCCACGAGTGTGCGGCAACTTCACCCCGCCGTGCGGCACGATAGGCAAAGCCAAGGCCCATAAGATTTAAGATCGATAAGACATGTAAGAGGCTAAACGGGCCAAACGAATGAATTGTTGAAATAAAAAAAGACGAGAGCGCGGTCAGCGCCATGGCGATCATCCAAATGCGCCCCACCACTCGATGCGCGTCACTGCCGCGCTTAATAAGCAATTGGAGGGGCGTGAGGATAAGGGCAACGCTCACGACCACGACATGAAACTGAATCGATGGGCCCGCCGCAAATAAGGGTGAAAGCGTCACGAGCTCCTCCTAACGGATGTCGCCAAGACGCTATACAGATTTGGCAGCGTGAATCTTCCCAAAAGGAAATCACAAGATTTTTACACTGTCACGACAGATGAGAAATCGATCCCGTCGATCTAACCGTTGTAAAATGCGGGCACGCGCATCAAAACGGAATATCGTCGTCGATCTCGCCGCCACGGCTCGTTACTGCTGGTGCGCCACCGGATGCGCGACCGCCGCCATAAGAGACAGAACCGCCCTCATCGCTCGAGCTTGATCCGCCGCCGCGACCATCAAGCAAGGTCATTTCGCCGCGATAACGCTGCAAGACAATTTCTGTCGCCGTACGTTCTTGGCCATTCTTATCGGTATATTTGCGGGTCTGAAGCTGCCCCTCGAGATAAAGCTTCGAGCCCTTCTTCACATATTGCTCGGCAACCTTGGCCAAGTTCTCGTTGAAGATAACGACATTATGCCATTCGGTGCGTTCTTTACGTTCGCCCGTAGCCTTATCGCGCCAGGATTCGGTCGTCGCGAGTGAGAAATTGCAAACCGGTTCGCCTGAATTCAGCCGCCGTACTTCTGGATCACGCCCAACATTTCCAACCAAAATGACCTTGTTGACACTGCCTGACATAATCCGCTCCCGCTCTTTCTCGCGCTAAAAAGTTACGTCGAACCCTAGCCGAAGCCATTCGGCAAGGGGCCCCTCTGAACACGGTTATCCACATCGACAGGCTCGTTAGCCCGTTTAAGACAATAGAAAACACCGCGTGTTCCTGATATGTTCTCATCCAACACGAGGCTCAAGCGTATGTCAACCATAAAACATGGTGGCCTTATGGCGCTCTCCCCAAGGACACTTTAGGTAGAGCCGGAACGGCAAGACGGGATGATGTTATGGCAAAGCTCGACGATCTCTTTAATTCCGGCTCCGGCCGCGACGCGCGCACCATCTCCATCCGCGGCGCCCGCGAGCACAATCTCAAAAATGTCGATCTGACCATTCCGCGCGACCGTCTCGTGGTCTTCACGGGCCTATCCGGATCCGGCAAATCCTCGCTCGCTTTCGATACGATTTATGCCGAAGGCCAGCGTCGTTATGTCGAAAGCCTCTCCGCCTATGCCCGTCAGTTTTTGGAAATGATGCAAAAGCCCGATGTCGACCAGATCGACGGGCTCTCTCCCGCCATTTCCATTGAACAGAAAACGACATCGAAAAATCCGCGTTCGACCGTCGGTACGGTCACGGAAATCTACGACTATATGCGCCTGCTCTTTGCGCGTGCTGGCATTCCCTACTCACCTGCAACGGGTTTGCCGATCGAAAGCCAGACCGTTCAACAAATGGTTGATCGAATTTTGGCTCTGCCTGAGAAGACGCGTCTCTATTTACTCGCGCCCGTTGTACGCGGCCGCAAAGGTGAATATCGCAAGGAGCTTGCCGATTTCCAAAAGCGGGGGTTCCAGCGGGTAAAAATCGATGGCAAATTTTATGAAATACCCGAAGCGCCACCGCTCGATAAAAAGCTGAAGCACGATATCGATGTCGTAGTGGATCGCATTGTTGTGCGCGCTGATATCGCGGCACGCCTTGCCGAAAGTCTCGAGACAATTCTCGAATTGGCCGACGGCATCGCTGTTGTTGAATTTGCTGACGAGAAAGAATCTAAAGGTGAAGCAAAGCGCGTGATCTTCTCACGTAAATTTGCTTGTCCCGTCTCAGGCTTTACGATCCCGGAAATCGAGCCGCGTCTGTTCTCCTTCAACAATCCTTTTGGCGCCTGCCCCGTTTGCGACGGCTTGGGCCATGAGATGCGCATCGACTCCGACCTCGTGGTGCCTGATGACAGTCTCACATTGAAAGCGGGTGCAATTGCGCCTTGGGCAAAATCAAGTTCGCCCTATTATGCGCAAACCTTGCAAGCACTCGGCAATCACTACGGCTTTAAGCTCACCAACAAATGGAGCGAGCTTACCAAGAAAGCGCGGGAAGCGGTCCTCTATGGTACCGATGATGAAGAGATCCGCTTTTCTTATGATGATGGTGCGCGCAAATATACGGTGAAAAAGCCTTTCGAAGGTGTCGTCAATAATCTTGAACGCCGCTGGAAGGAAACAGATAGCGACTGGGCGCGCGAAGAAATCGGACGCTTCATGTCGGAGACGCCGTGCTCGGCCTGTAACGGTCATCGTTTGAAACCCGAAGCGCTTGCGGTCAAAATTGATAATCATCACATCGCTGATGTATCGAAATTCTCGGTCGCTGAGGCACATCGTTGGTTTGAACGTTTGCCGAAGGCGCTTTCTAAAAAGCAGAATGAAATTGCGGGTCGTATCTTAAAAGAAATTCGTGATCGTCTGACATTTCTTGTCGATGTCGGTCTTGATTATCTCACACTCTCGCGCAATTCCGGTTCGCTCTCGGGCGGTGAAAGCCAACGTATTCGCTTGGCCTCACAAATTGGCTCGGGCCTTTCAGGCGTGCTTTATGTTCTTGATGAACCCTCTATCGGTCTTCATCAACGCGACAATGAGCGGTTGCTCGGAACACTCAAGAGATTGCGCGATCTCGGTAACACCGTGATCGTTGTCGAACATGATGAAGACGCCATCTTACAAGCTGATTGGGTTGTCGACGTCGGACCTGGCGCGGGCATACACGGCGGCAAAATTGTAGCCGAAGGTCAACCGCAAGATATTCTTGATAACCCGAAATCATTGACCGGGAAATATCTCAAAGGCGAAATGGGTGTGCCAACACCGCCACAGCGGCGTAAGCCGCAAAAAGGGCGTATGCTCAAGCTCATTGGCGCACGCGGTAACAATCTTAAAAATGTAACAGCCGAAATTCCGCTCGGAACATTTACCTGCATCACCGGTGTTTCAGGCGGCGGCAAATCGACCTTGATTATCGACACGCTTTATCGCGCGGTCGCGCGTCGCTTGAATGGTGCCTTTGAACAACCGGCTCCCTTCGATCGCATTGAAGGCCTCGAACATCTCGACAAAGTCATCGATATTGATCAGTCGCCGATTGGTCGTACGCCGCGCTCCAATCCCGCCACTTATACCGGTGCCTTCACACCAATCCGTGAGTGGTATGCGGAATTGCCGGAAGCGAAAGCGCGAGGATATCAACCCGGACGCTTCTCCTTCAATGTCAAAGGGGGCCGTTGCGAAGCCTGTCAGGGTGATGGCGTCATCAAGATCGAGATGCACTTCCTTCCCGATGTCTATGTGACATGCGATGTCTGCAAAGGACGCCGTTATGATCGTGAGACGCTCGAAGTAAAATTCCGCGATAAATCCATTGCCGATCTTCTCGACATGACTGTTGAAGAAGCCACCAATCTCTTCAAGGCGGTGCCCTCAATCCGCGAAAAGATGGAGACGCTCGCCCGCGTCGGCCTCGACTATATCAAAGTCGGTCAGCAGGCGACGACGCTCTCGGGTGGTGAAGCACAACGCGTGAAACTGTCCAAGGAACTCTCCCGCCGCGCGACTGGCCGAACACTCTATATTCTCGATGAGCCCACAACCGGGCTCCATTTCCACGATGTGGCCAAACTCCTCGAAGTGCTTCACGAGCTCGTCGATCAAGGCAACACGGTCATTGTCATCGAACATAATCTCGAAGTGGTCAAAACCGCCGACTGGGTCATCGATATGGGGCCGGAAGGTGGTGATGGTGGTGGCGTTATCGTAGCTCAGGGCACGCCGGAAGATATTGTGAAGGGAAATAAAGGCCATACCGCCCGTTTCCTCGCGGAAATCATGTCCAGAAGGCCTCCAAAAGCCGAAAAAAACGCAAAGTCGAAGGCGAGCTCAATTGCGGCTAAATAATGTCTTCTATGTGAAAATTGGATGGCATTAGGACTAATTTAACTTGGATCATCCAAAAACGCATAGCTGACTTGCCATCTGACCGGCTGGTCAAAGATCGGTAGCTCCCTTATTTGCAGTGCAACAATTTCAGGGACAGCCCGTTTCGGACCACGAAATGCGCGGCTGACCTGCTTGTCCGAACAAAGAGGTAATAACCATGCTTACGATTTCTACTTTGAAGAGCAATCTTCGCCGCTGGGCCCGCGTGCGCAACACGATCCGTGAACTTTCTCAGCTTACTGACCGCGATCTTGCAGATCTCGGGATTTCGCGCAGCGATATCCGCTTCATCGCAAAGAAGCACGCTGCGGCACGCTAATTTAATTCTGCCAGGCATCGTTTCCCCCTCCTATAACGATGCCTCGGCAACTCGGTTCTTAGGATCCCCCTTTTTCCTTGAACCGAACGAGACGCCCGCCACCCCCTCCCGGCGGGCGTTTTCGTATCTGGGGGAATGTCTTGTTCATGTTCCGCGCGCGCATTATGGTCCGCGCCATGTCAATCAAGCCCATCCATATTATCGGCGGCGGTCTTGCGGGTTCAGAAGCCGCGTGGCAGATCAGCCGCAAAAATGTTCCCGTCATTCTTCACGAGATGCGTCCCGTGCGCAAAACGGCGGCCCATCAAACAGATGCGCTGGCAGAACTCGTGTGTTCCAATTCATTCCGCTCCGATGATGCGAAGGCGAATGCGGTAGGTCTTTTGCATGCCGAGATGCGCAAACTCAATTCACTCATTATGGCCTCCGCCGATCGCAATCAGGTGCCTGCGGGTGGTGCCTTGGCGGTTGATCGCGACGGCTTTGCTTCGGCTGTTACTGAAGCGATTTCTAAAGAGCCCTTGATCACGATCGAACGTGGTGAAGTGAATGGATTGCCGCCCAGAGAGTGGGACAATGTGATCATTGCCACGGGCCCGTTAACGTCATCTGCCTTGGCTGAAGCAATCTTATCGATCACAGGTGAAAAGCAATTATCGTTTTTCGATGCGATTGCGCCCATCATACATAAAGAAACTATTGACTTTAATTTTGCGTGGTATCAGAGCCGCTATGATAAAGTTGGCCCCGGCGGAACCGGTGCCGATTATATCAATTGCCCGCTCGATAAAGACCAATATTTCGCTTTTGTTGACGCGCTCTTACAAGGCGAGAAAACCGAATTCAAAGAGTTTGAAGGTGTTCCTTATTTCGATGGATGTTTACCTATCGAAGTAATGGCACTGCGCGGCGCAGAAACATTACGTCATGGCCCCATGAAACCCGTGGGGCTTACCAATCCGCATAATCCCACAGTTAAGCCATATGGCATTGTTCAACTGCGACAGGATAATGCGCTTGGCACGCTCTATAATATGGTGGGCTTTCAAACGAAGCTCAAATATGCCGAACAAGTTCGTATTTTCAGAACTATTCCGGGATTAGCGAATGCAGAATTTGCACGCCTTGGAGGATTGCATCGCAACACTTATTTGAATTCGCCCAACTTGCTTGATTCCACTTTGAAACTTAAAGCCGAACCGCGTTTGCGTTTTGCCGGACAAATTACGGGATGCGAAGGCTATGTTGAAAGCGCCGCGATTGGCCTTGCTGCCGGACGTTTTGCAACAGCGGATCGATTGGGTCACGAGCACTCGATCTTCCCGTCAACAACGGCATTAGGTGCTCTCATCAATCACATTACCGGCGGCCATATCGAAACCATTGATGCCGGTCCGCCGAGTTTTCAACCGATGAATATCAATTTTGGTTTGTTCCCGCCGATTGCAGCGCCAACCAAAGATGAAACAGGAAAGCGTTTACGCGGTACTGAGAAATCCATTGCCCGCAAACACGCCCTCACCGCGCGCGCAGCTGCGGATATTGATCTCTGGATGACTTCTTTGAGTTGAACAAACCAGCTTAAAGGCGACCAAGTATCATGCGCAGAAGAATGCGCCATGGCGCGGGAAACGCGCGCTCAGGACTATTTTCTCCCGCCAAATTTTTAAGAAAAGGTTCGGCAATCGTCAGTGGTAAAAATGCCGGCTTAATTTTATCGGGAACCGTTTGAATCGCGAGACGTGCCTTGATCAAATGTTCCCGCGCGAGATCTGCAAGATCATGCAGCGATAACTCTGTGGCTCCCTCGCGGATCAACTCAATCAAACCCAAAACCATTCCGGTGTGTCCAGACGCTTCGCTTGTTTGCGGATCGCGACCGTCATTCAAAATCAATGACACAAGCTGAATGAGTGACGCGCTGGTCTGCCCACAATAAAGCTCAAGCGCCGCTTCATCAGGACGCCGCAACGGATCGTCTTGTGAAAGCCGCGATGCGTAGGCTTCAATAAGAGTAATCAAAGGCGCGCGAGGCAAAGTAAAGCGTTCGCATGTTTCAAGCAGCGCGTGCCCGTGCGGATGAGATTGTAATTCACCCCCACGCTCGCCCTTCAACCCATCGATCCACCATTGCATGCGGATCTCACCCAAAGCGGATTCAGAGACGAGAGATGGAATGCGTTTAATCTCAAATGCAAAAGCATAAATCGATAACAGCGCATCGCGTCGATCAGGTGGTGCAAAGAGAACCGACCAATATGAAACCGGATCGAAATCCCGAGCGAAGCGTG
>CAWUMH010000034.1:0-16209 GCA_963923565.1 uncultured Alphaproteobacteria bacterium | reverse complement strand
GAATATCGCGTCGCTGCTGCGGATATTAATCCCTATCTCGCGCTCGCAGCAGCGATCGGATCAGGCCTTTACGGTATCGAAAATAAAATCGAGCCTGGTGATCCGCAAACGGGTAACGCTTACGAAGCCAAGCTTCCAAAGAATCGGGCGTTGCCACGAACGCTTTGGGAGGCGGCGCAAAAACTTAAAGCCTCGAAAGCGGCACGTGATCTTTTCGGTGATGTGTTTGTTGATCACTATGCGGCAACGCGTGAATGGGAAGAACGCGAGTTCCGCCGCGCGATCACCGATTGGGAGATGCAGCGCTATTTCGAGATTATCTGAGGGTTTAGGGTGTAGTGCGTAAATTCAAATATGGCCCTTAAGAGAAGTGCTGATCGACAACGGTTTAGTTTTCTTACTCGCGATACCCTACACCCTAAACCTGACACCCAAATCCCTGCCACCTGAGAATATTATTCATGACCGACATTATCTGCATCTCCCCTATTGATGGCCGCGAAGTGGCGCGTCGTCAAAGCGCCTCACAAGCTGAAATTGATCGCGTTTTAAGAGACGCGCGTGCGGCACAAAAGATTTGGCGCGATGTGCCGCTCGCTGAACGCATGGCCAAACTCACAGCCTTTATCGATGCGATGATGACCATGAATCAGGATGCAGTGCCTGAGCTCGCCATTCAAATGGGGCGGCCTGTGAAATGGGGCGGTGAGTTCCGCGGCTTTGAAGAACGCGCGCGGCATATGATTAAAATTGCGCCCGAAAGCTTGGCGCCGCATGTTCCGCAAAAGAAAGACGGCTTCACGCGCTTTATTGAAAAGGCACCCGCTGGTGTGGTGTTTGTGATAGCGCCGTGGAACTATCCTTATCTTACCGCGGTCAATTCAATTGTTCCCGCGCTTGTTGCGGGCAATGCGGTGATCTTGAAACATGCCGCGCAAACGCTGCTCGTGGGCGAACGGTTCGCGAAAGCGATGGAAGCTGCGGCGCTTCCAAAAGGTCTCTTCACAAACATTGTTCTGACGCATGATGATACCGCCAAAATCTTGTCATCGCATGCGGTTGATCATTGTGTGTTTACAGGCTCTGTTGCCGGTGGCCGTGCAATTGAGAAAGCAGCTGCGGGCACGTTCACAACCCTCGGCCTTGAACTTGGCGGCAAGGATCCCGCCTATGTGCGGGCGGATGCAAATTTCGATCACGCCGTTGAAAACCTTGTCGATGGCGTCTTCTTTAATTCAGGACAATCCTGCTGCGGTATTGAGCGCATTTATGTTCATGAAAGCCTCTATGATCGCTTCGTTGAAGGCTTTGTGGCGTTGACAAGAACCTACAAAATGGGAAATCCGCTTGATGAGAGCGTGACCCTCGGACCACTTGCGACTGCAAAAGGCGCCGATGTCGTGCGGGCGCAAATCAAAGAAGCGCTTGCGAAGGGCGCAAAAGCCCATATCGACGCGTCGCTCTTCCCGCTCGATAAAAATGAGGGCCCTTATCTGATGCCGCAGGTGCTTACGAATGTTGATCATTCAATGGCGTTGATGCGCGAAGAAAATTTCGGACCCGTTGTCGGAATTATGAAGGTCAAGGATGATGCAGAAGCGGTTCGACTTATGAATGATAGTCCTTACGGGCTAACTGCCGCCATTTGGACGCAAGATGAGGCCGCAGCGCAGCGTTTGGGCCGCGACATTGAAACGGGCACCGTGTTTATGAATCGTTGCGATTATCTTGACCCCGCTCTTGCATGGACAGGTGTAAAAGACACGGGGCGCGGCGTAAGCCTCTCCGCGATTGGCTACGATATGGTGACACGTGCGAAAAGCTATCACCTTCGTTCACTTTGATTCATTCGAAAACAGATAAGGCATACCGATGACCCACTCTCCCACTGCCAACTGGAATTATCCGACCGCTGTTAAATTTGGTGCAGGCCGCATCAAGGATTTACCACAGCTTTGCAAGGACAATGGATTTAAGAATCCATTGCTTGTAACGGATCCGTTTCTCGCCACCCAACCTATGGTCGCTGATGCTGTCAGTGCATTGAAAGCGGCAGGTCTTGGTATTGCGGTGTTCTCGGAGATCAAGCCCAATCCCGTTGATTCAAATATTGAGGCGGGTTTGAAAACCTATCGCGCGGGAAAGCACGACAGTGTCATCGCGTTTGGCGGCGGTTCGGGTCTCGATGCCGGCAAAGTGATTGCCTTCATGGCCGGACAAACACGTCCGATGTGGGACTTCGAAGATATTGGTGATTGGTGGACGCGTGCTGACCCCAATGGCATCGCCCCCGTTATTGCCGTGCCGACAACTGCGGGCACGGGATCGGAAGTTGGTCGCGCGGGCGTGATCACACAAGAATCAACGCATACTAAAAAAGTGATCTTCCATCCGGGCATGATGCCGAAAGTGACGATTTGTGATCCGGAACTCACGGTGGGTATGCCGCAGAAAATCACAGCGGGTACGGGCATGGATGCGTTGGCGCATTGTCTGGAAGCTTATTGCTCACCCTTCTATCATCCGATGGGCGAGGGCATTGCGGTGGAAGGCATTCGTCTTGTGAAAGAGTCTCTGCCGCGCGCGTTTAAAGACGGTAAAGACATCGAAGCGCGCGCGCATATGATGTCGGCCGCCGCTATGGGCGCGACTGCTTTTCAAAAAGGCTTGGGCGCTATCCACGCGCTCTCTCATCCTGTCGGTGCTTTGCATGATACGCATCACGGTATGACCAATGCGGTCTTCATGCCTTATGTGCTCGTCTATAATCGCAAAGCAATTGAAACAAAGATCAATCGGCTTGCTGCCTATATTGGTCTCGCGCCGAATTTTGACGCGTTCTTGAATTGGATTTTGGATCTCCGCAAAGAGCTTCATGTTCCGCATACGCTCAAGGATTTTGGTGTCGGAAAAGAAAATTTCGCGGTGATGGCTAAAATGGCGCCAGAAGATCCGACTGCTGGCGGCAACCCCGTTGCGCTTACAGAGAAGGACGCGCTCGATCTCTTCGAGAAGGCTTATAACGGCTCTTTGTAAACACTAGTTGCATTTAGAAGGGTCGGCCTTGCGATCATAAAGCGCTGGGCCGATCTTTACATTCGTCAAACGATACAGCGCGAATGTTTCAATGATGACGTCATTGTGTTTCCGCGCGATTGTACCAATTTTTTCGGCTTCACCGATGCAAGGCGAAAGTATCTTTAAAGCGGCTTCGGCATCATTTGACCAATTGATGTATAAAGCGGGTTTTGATGTGAGGGAGGGATTGGGCGCTGGCATGAAGCCATAGCGCAGTCTCTCATTGATCTGCACAACATCCATTCTATTGCGAAGCGCATTACTTACGGCGCCTGTGTGCTCATAAGTTGATGTTGCAACCCATGCCATATCTTTGTCATGAGCGATCTTTTCGAGCTCAAGACCCATTTCACTCCACCCGCGCGTGAGCATTGCCGGGTTCCTGTCGGGTTGGAGTGGCAAGAAGGGGTGAATGACCTCGATAAATACAAGAGCCAAAAGAGCGTACCCAACAGGTAGGGCAGTGGTCTTTAGTATTTTTAAATGTGTAGTTTGCAAAAACACTGCGGCAAGAATTGCAAACGCAGGCGCTAAGGGGGCGGGCCAATTTGCATTCACGCGATCATGCAAGCCGTGAATCAGAAGATAGGCAGCAAAGGGAAGTGATGTTGCGATAATCAAGGTCGTTGCATTTGCCCGTGATGGCAGAAGAGAACGTAGTTCTCGCGCAAAAGCGAAAAGAGCGATGCCACCGATGAGTGGCGTCATCAACATCCATTGTGCACCGATCATTTCAAAAAGATATTGGGGATCGAAACCTTCGCCCTGCGTACGCGACAGCTGCTTGGCGAAGGACACAAAATCATGTGTCGTATTCCAGATTATCACGGGTGAAAAAAGAGCGAGGGCGATCACTGCGCCGCCATAGGGCATGACGTTTTTGAACCAGTGTCGCTGATCGCGATCGACGACGAGCCACACTAAGATACCGAGCCCAAGAAAAACGCCTGAATATTTTGAGAGAAGATCAAGGCCAATGAAGAGGCCAATCACAAGCCACCACTCACCGCGCTGAGAGGCGCGTAATTCGGCAAGAGCCCAGAGCGTCATGCCCCAGAAGAAGACGTTTGGTACATCAGGCGTCATCACGATGCTGCCGACCGACGGCAACAGCATCGCATTGAAGATCAAGACGGATCGATCTGCCGTGGGGCGCCCATATAGGAGAAAACCCGTTCGCCAAAGCAATAGCGAGCCGAGGCCGGCTGAGAGCGGGCCTAACAGCCGGGTGCCGAGTGCGGTATCTCCGGCAATCAAGTGCCCCAGAGCCACCCACCAGGCGACCATCGGCGCATGGTCGAAATAGGCCCAACCGGGAAAAAGGCCCCACAGCCGGTAATAGGCCTCGTCGAAAACGAGTCCCGTTCCTGCGGCCGCTGCGAGCCGAATAGCCGTGAAAACAGCCAAAATGAGCAAAATTCGCTGATCGGGACGGGCAAATGAGGCGGAGTGAGGCATAATGTTCAGTTGGCAGGAGGTCGAATCGGCGTTCACCTTCGCACCCGCCCCCTGCCTCCGTCTATCAGCTTTGTTTTTTTAAGGATCACACCAGGCTTGTCAGCCGAATTCTACTGTGAGACGATGGAAATTGAGGGAGATGGCGCCTTTTGACCCCGTTAAATATATCGGGGCGAGAGCCGTTTTCTTTTTGTCCTTCTTATGTGTTTTTGGTTGCGTGTTTTTGAGTAAGGCAGGAGCCGCCCCTGATGGCCAGTCGTTCAAATAGCGGGGGTGTGCCGGCCGTTGCGGGGGCGGAAGAAAAGCGCCCAGCGCTTTTCGAAACGATCACCAATGACCAACATTACGATTATGACGGATCGGAGGATGCGGACTTTGCCCGTGAGCCGCCCATTGAGATCGTCATTAATCCGAGCGAACTTAAAGAAAAGATTCTCGATTATCTTGGCGCAGTGCTTGCGCGCTGTTGGATAGAGCGTTCCTTGTTGGGAGAGATTGAGCGCGATGCACATCGCACTTTACGCCATCTCGGCATCCTCTTGCCTCCTGAAATTGAGATTAAAGTCGAACGTCCCGGTCGTGACCGGCCACGCCTCGTCATATACGAATGGGATGAAAATCGACGCTTCAAGCGGCGTGTCTGTTATCTGCAGCTCATCATGATGGCAGGTAAATAAGCCTCGTGGACTGACCGGATAACTAAAGGTGGCCCTTCTCGTCCGGATATATGCCTCCTAAGCTCACAGCATAAAAAATAAGACATGAGCGATGGACCTTCCTGAATTTATTCTGACTGCATCACCGGTGGCGCTCGCAATCATGATTGTCGGGCTATTTATCGCATCGCTTGCGCGCGGCTATTCAGGCTTCGGATTTTCTGCCGTGCTTGTGTCAAGCTGGTCGCTTGTCGGTGTACCAGCGCGCGCCATCGCTGTAGCATTGCTTCTCGAAGTGATTGCGAGTTGCGTTCAGGCCTTCTCAGTATGGCGCGATATTCCTTGGCGGCGTGTTGCGTTTCTTTTGTTGGGCGCTGCCATCGGAACAGGTCCAGGTGTGTTGCTTTTGTCGTCTGTTCCCGCAGAGAGTCTCAAACTCGGCCTATCGATCTTTGTCTTTTCGGCCGCCTTATTATTGTTGCGTGGATGGAAATTGCGAAAAAAGGCGAATGATAAAGGCACTTTCGCCGTTGGCATCGGATCGGGCGTTGCGAATGGTGCAGTAGGTATGGGCGGGCTTCCGGTCGCTTTATTTTTGACGGCAGATGGTGACTCGCCGGCAAAAATCCGCGCTGCCGTCACAGCCTATTTCTTTCTGCTCGACGTAATGGGTTTGACGGTTTTGTTTTATGCAGGATTGGTTGACCAGGATACGATTAAAACGGCGGCTCTTGCCTTCCCGGTCCTCATCATCGGCATGACACTCGGCACAAGACATTTCTTGGGCGCAACGCCGGAAGGTTTCCGCCGCATCACATTATTTATGCTCATCTTGATTGCGCTTGCTGGAATCATCCGTAGTCTAATTCCCTAACAGCGGAGTTATTATTCATGCGCGATTTACATCTCCCCGGTCGTTCAGTTGCTTATGGTAGCCACGGTGCCGCGGCGACTTCCCAACAGTTATCAACCTTGATCGCGCTTGAAACCTTGCGCCATGGCGGCAATGCGATGGATGCGGCTTTAACAGCCTCGGCGGTGCAATGCGTTATCGAGCCGCATAATACGGGCATTGGTGGTGATTGCTTCGCACTCTATTGGCGCGCGGATCAGAAAAAACTTTATGCGCTGAATGGATCGGGGTGGGCGCCCGCTGGCCTTTCCGACAAAATGTTATTAGGTCAGGGTTGCCAATCAATCGCTACGGAATCGGTCCATGCTGTGACGATACCGGGTGCAATTGATGCGTGGTCACGCTTACTCGCCGATCACGGCACAAAATCATTTGCTGACATTCTCGCGCCCGCAATTGACCTCGCTGAGAAGGGGTTCATTCTTCATGAGCGCGCCGCAGCAGATTGGGCAGAAGAGGAAAGCAAGCTTCAAAAGGATGAAGGCGCCCGCGCGCAACTTCTAAAAGGTGGCCGCGCGCCACGCACAGGTGAAAAAATTCAATTTCCTGAATTGGCCAAGACGCTTCGCCTGCTTGCGGCAGAGGGACGTGATGCGTTTTATCAAGGCTCAATTGCAAAATCGCTTGTCGATTTTTTGCGCGCACAAGGCGGCACGCATGCGCTTTCCGACTTTTCTGAATTTGCAACACATTATGTCGATCCGATCAAAGCCAATTATCGCGGTGTTGATCTTTATCAAATTCCACCGAGCGGGCAGGGGCTCACAGCGCTTGTTTTGTTGAATATTCTCGAAGGATATCAAACCAAAGCGATGGATCCCCTGAGCGCAGACCGCTTTCATTTGCAAATCGAAGCAACACAATTGGCCTATTCCGTACGCGACGCTTTTGTTGCCGATCCGGCCTTTGCGCATGTCCCTGTCGATGAGCTTCTCTCAAAATCGTTTGCTGAAAATTTGCGTACTAAAATCGATATGAAAAAGGCCGGGCACGCTCCCTCACACAAAGCGTCGACCTATCAACGTGACACAATTTACCTCACGGTTGCTGACCGACACGGTAATATGTGTTCTTTTATCAATTCGCTTTATTTCTCATTTGGCACTGGAAAAGTTGATCCAACAACCGGTATCGCCTTACAAAATCGTGGCGCGTGTTTCCGTGTCGAACCCGGACATCCGAATACGGTTGAGCCGCGCAAAAGACCGCTGCACACAATCATTCCTGCCATGGCCCTTAAAGATGGAAAGCCATGGCTCTCTTATGGTGTGATGGGAGGCGCCTATCAGCCTGTTGGTCAGGCGCATGTTCTACAAAATCTCATCGATTATGAAATGAATATTCAAGAAGCCTTTGATTATCCGCGCGGCTTCCGCCGCCTCGATGTGTTCGAAGGTGAGCGCGGAATTCCTGATTCAGTTATGCGCGATCTCGCCGAACGTGGTCATCCTGTAACGCGTCCGCCCATGCCGCTCGGTGGCGGGCAGGGTGTTCTTGTCAGTGCTGATGGTTCATATGCGGCAGGCACTGATCCACGAAAAGATGGTGTTGCGCTCGCTTATTGAAATCAAGAATTAGTCGCAGTCGGCTAACTTCTTTTGCCAGCACTGAGAAGCCATTTGATCGGCTTCTGCACGACCAGAGGGTCCGACAAGGCGTGATAACTCATCGCGCGCGATGGCTGCTTGATGGGCAATTTTCTTTAATTGCTGATTGTTGCCGGTAATAGAACTTGCAGCAATGCTCATCCACATCAGCGCTTTGTTGTTGTTTTGATCGACACCATAGCCATAGCGGTAAAGTTCACCGAGACCATATTGGGACTCAAGATCGCCGCGCGCAGCTGCAAGCCGATAGTAATGCAATGACTCGGTGAAATCTTGGGCCGTGACTTTCCCTTCCCGAAAAATTTGACCCAGTTGTCGTTGCGCTTGAACCACGCCTTGACCAGCGGCGTCGCGTAACAAGGCAATCGCGTGATCGGGCGCATACATGCCGTTGCGCGGATCAAGTTTCAGGTCGGCGAGATCAATGAGTGCAGGCGGATAATGCCTTTCCGTCGCGAGATTAAGCCACTTCAATCCCAACTCGAGATCGCGGGCCACGCCCCGCCCTGATAGATAGGTTTGCGATAAGCGATATTGCGCTTCGGCACTGCCTTCTATTGCCGGCGGGGTCCAAAGTTGAATCGCGGCTTCAATATGGCCTTGGAGAAAAGCGCGGTCGCCGTCTTCAACGGGTCCTGCGGCAGAAATTCCCGTGAGCATCATCACCAGCGGCAATGCAAATGGCCATGGGGCAATCAGCCCGTTACGAAGCTTCATGGCGACATACTCCCGCCGATACTTGCTGCCACTTAGGGGCTGAACACGAAACGCCGATCAATGAAACCTTATGAAAAGCCTTTCCACATCGCTTGGCAAGCCTAATCGTGAAAATCAAATTAAACATGCTCCGGGGGCAGTGTGATTTTGCATCACGCGTGCTCTATGCTTTACTCATACTCAAAGTGTTTTAATGATGAAGACATGGTCTTTGACTGAATAACCAGCATCGGGAGATAAAATGTCTGATTTTCCTTTGACCCTCGAAGCCACTGTTCAGAAAACCCGCGGCGGAGTCTCATCGGCTGAACAGACGGTTAGCGAGGCGTTGCAGCGCATTGAAGCTTCAAATTCAAAGCTAAAGGCGTTTGTATATCTAAACAAGGATCGCGCCCTTGAGGACGCGCGGCATCTTGATCGGGTTGCGGCATTAGGTGCTCCGAAAGGTCCGCTCTTCGGCGTTCCGATTGCGATCAAAGATATTATTCATGTTGCAGGTATGCCGACAGGCGGCGGCTCGCTCACACGAAAAGATGCAACTCCTCCCACACAGGATGCGGTCGTTGTTCAGCGATTAAGAAATGCTGGTGCTATCATCATTGGCAAAGTCGCGACCGTCGAATACGCCTTTGGCGGATGGGGTTCGAATGAGACCGTCGGTGCTCCCGTAAATCCTTGGGATTTAAAGCGCGATCGTGTACCGGGCGGATCATCAAGCGGATCAGGCGTGTCTGTCGCTTCGGGTATGGTACCGGGGGCACTCGGCAGTGATACTGGCGGATCCATTCGTTTGCCGTCATCTTTTTCCGGTATGGTTGGATTGAAAACCACAGCAGGATTAATTCCTACTACAGGTGTTTTACCGCTTTCCGATATGCTTGATACGATCGGTCCGATGACGCGCACCGTGCGTGATGCGGCGATTTTATTTGATGTGCTGACGGAGCGCGCGGAAGGCACAAGCCTGCCCACTCATCATTCAGGAACAAAATATTTCGAAGGTAAGCGCGTTGGCGTTCCCGAAGATCTCGGCATTACGCTTCATCCGCATACGGAGTCGATCTGGCAAGAGACGCTGAAGCGTGTGAAAGAGGCCGGTGCCACGCTTGCGCCTGTCCGCTTTCCAAAAAGTCTTGCTGATTATGCCGCGCCCTGCGGCATGTTTCTCGCGGTGGATGGCTATCGACACTATCGTGCCTTTGCAGAAGAAAAGCCAACGCGTTTGGGCGATGCTGTATGCAAGCGCATGTTAAGCGGCAAGTCTGTCAGCGCTGTTGATTACATCGAAAATATTGCAAGTCGCGACCGCAATAAGAGCATCATTGCACAAGTGTTCGAGAGCATTGATGCGTTGATCACTCCGACAACGGCGTTTCCAGCACCTGTGCTTGGCGAACATCCCGAGCATGATAGTCCGGCCGTGTTCACACGCTTTGCCAATTATTTTGAATTGGCGGCAATCAGTCTGCCTGCGGGTGTAACATCAGAGGGCTTACCGGTTGGTATGCAATTTGTTGTGCCGGGGTTTCAAGAAGCGCGTGCGCTTGATCTTGCACATCGGCTAGAACTGAGCCTCGGCGGACCTATTTTGTGCCCAATTTTAAAGTCATAATTTTTACGCGCTGATCAGGACTAGCGCGGATGGCTTCGTGCCTCTCGATAAGATCATCATGATCCTCGTTCATCGGGAGGATGCGATGCCCTATCATAGCAATCGGGAATTGCCGGATCGTGTGCGCTTGCATTTGCCGGTACATGCGCAAGATATTTTTCGTGAGGCCTTCAATCACGCCTATGTGCGTTATGCTGATCTGCATAAGCCTCATTTTGGCGGGGGACGAGAAGCCGCCGCTCATCGTGTCGCTTGGGCGGCTGTAAAGCGCTCCTATCACAAAGATGGCGAACGCTGGGTGCCGCTCAATGGCGGTTGAACCGCTTCAGCTCGTCCCACCTCGTGCGAATTCCGCTCAAATTTGACCCAGATCAAGTCAGGACTCCGCAAATGCCCTTATTCCGTCCGGAGTGGAGAAGGATTTGGTAGCGTCATTGGCCAATATTTATATAACATTTAAAAAATGTAATATAATTAAATTTACGTTGAAATTTGATTATTAAGCGATAAGGTAGAAACGGCGGGTTTGACAAAATGTCGCACCCCGTCGATGAAGGCACAGGCTAAAGCGGGCAGGCGGTTATGAGCGCATTTCAAGAAGAGACCGTGTTGAGCGTCCATCATTGGACGGATCGTCTTTTCAGTTTCACGACCACACGCAATCGCGGCTTCCGATTTCGCAATGGCCAATTCTCGATGATCGGCCTTCCGGTTGATGGCAAGCCGCTTTTGCGCGCCTATTCAATCGCCAGCCCCAATTATGACGACAAGCTCGAATTTTTTTCGATCAAGGTTCCGAATGGGCCGCTGACGTCACGGCTTCTGAATATCGTACCGGGCGACAAAATCATCGTTGGGCAAAAGGCGACCGGTACGTTGTTGCTCGATAATCTTCTGCCTGGAAAACATCTTTATCTTTTGGGAACGGGTACGGGACTAGCTCCGTTTTTGAGTCTCATCCGCGATCCCGAAACTTATGAAAAATTCGAGAAAGTTGTTTTAGTGCATGGTACGCGCGAAGTGGCCGAGCTCGCTTATAGCGACATGATCGAAAAAGAATTGCCGGAAGATGAGTTCTTGGGTGAATTTGTTCGTGATAAATTGGTTTATTATCCAACCGTAACACGTGAACCGTTTAAAAATCGCGGTCGCATCACGGATCTGATTTCAGCTGATCATTTGACAAGCGATATCGGCTTGCCGTCGCTCAATCCGCAAGATGACCGCATCATGATTTGCGGATCGCATGGATTAAATATCGATCTCACAACTATTCTTAAAGCACGTGGCTTTGAAGAAGGCTCAAACGGCACGCCGGCGAGTTATGTTGTCGAGAAGGCGTTTGTAGAGAAGTAAGAGATTAGGGCTTGGGTTTTGGGGCGTAGTGATAGAGCGACACTACACCCTAATCCTTCATCTTACTTACCCAAACCGCCCATCAACATATATTTGATCTCGGTATATTCTTCGACACCATGAAGTGAACCTTCGCGGCCAATGCCGGATTCTTTCACACCACCGAAAGGCGCTTCCGCCGTCGAAATGATACCTTCATTGATACCGACAATGCCATATTCAAGGGCTTCACCGACGCGCCACACACGACCAATATCGCGCGTATAGAAATAACAAGCGAGCCCGAATTCAGTATCATTCGCCATGTGAATGGCTTCCTCTTCCGTCTTGAACCGGAAGAGCGGCGCTACGGGGCCAAATGTTTCTTCACGCGCAATCAGCATATCAGCGGTGACATCACGAATAACGGTCGGTTCGAAAAATGACCCGCCGAGTGCGTGCCGCTTGCCGCCTGTAACGACTTTGCCGCCTTTCTTCAAAGCATCAGCGATATGATCTTCAACTTTTGAAATCGCCTTCGCATTGATCAGCGGGCCCGTTGTTACACCCTCTCCAAAACCGTCACCAACTTTGAGTGTTGCAACGGCCTTTGCAAGCTTCTCTGCAAATGCGTCATAGATTCCGTCTTGGATGATCAAGCGGTTGGCGCAGACGCAGGTTTGACCGGCATTGCGATATTTGGACGCCATAGCGCCAGCAACGGCCGCGTCGAGATCGGCATCATCGAACACAATGAAAGGCGCGTTGCCGCCAAGTTCGAGGCCAACTTTTTTTACTGTCGTCGCGCATTGTGCCATGAGCAATTTACCGACCGCTGTTGAGCCCGTGAACGAGAGCGCACGCACGATCGGGTTTGATGTCATTTCGCCGCCGATTTCTTTGGCATGTCCGGTGACAACGGAGAACACGCCTTTCGGAAGTCCGGCACGTTCAGCAAGCTCAGCGAGAGCAAGCGCTGAGTAGGGCGTCTCTTCTGAAGGCTTCACAACAAAAGCGCAGCCCGCAGCAAGTGCAGGACCCGCTTTACGCGTGATCATTGCGTTCGGAAAATTCCAAGGTGTAATCGCTGCCACAACACCAACTGGTTGTTTAATGGCAACGATCCGGGCATTCGGCCACGGTGAGGGAATCGTCTCGCCATAAATGCGGCGTGCTTCTTCTGCGAAAAATTCAACGAAGCTCGCACCATAGGCTACTTCGCCTTTCGCTTCGGGAAGAGGCTTACCCTGTTCAGCAGTCATGATGCGGCCGAGATCGTCTTGATTCTCTATCATCAATTCGAACCAGCGGCGCAGAATTTGTCCGCGCTGTTTTGCCGGCGTTGCCGCCCAAGTTTTCTGCGCGGATTCGGCGGCTTTGATGGCCTCCAAAGTTTCCGCGCGGCCCAAAGCAGGGACGGTACCAATCACTTGGCCATTGGCCGGATTGGTTACATTGATCTTTTCGGCGGACCCAACCCAACGGCCCGCTATATAGGCCTCCTCACGGAAGAGACTTTTGTCTTTCAAAAGATCCTTGAGTGCTGCGGACATGGGACAACTCCCCCTTTATTATCGGATTCGAAAAATAACTGCGCGTTCCTATACGGACTTTTGTATTTTTGCCAGAGACCCAGTGGACTGATGTTTGAGGAGCCAGCCGCGTGCGCTCATTCCAAATTCGTATGGCGCGCACGCATCGTCTCGGCGGTCTCACCGAGCCTTTCGCGAAGGCGCAAAATCACGAGCTCGAATAAAATTGTTTCGGCGATTTCAAACATCGATCCCATGGGCAGAACAGATGCCTTTGCGCTTTGATCATTCGCCATGGTTTGTGCCGGAATGACAGTCAGAATATCGGCCATCTTGGGTGTCGAAGAGTCTGGCTGTGATGTGATGACAGCAATCCGCGCACCATCCGCGCGCGCAACATTGATAAAGGCTTCGCCTGAATTGAGATGGCCTGTGCCGGACGTCACAATCAGCAAATCCCCTTTGCCGAAATGCGGGACGGTCATATCGCCTAAGACATGCGCATCAATGCCGAGATGGAACAAACGCATCGCGAAGCCTTTAATGGCCAAGCCTTCGCGACCGCAGCCATAAACGGCGATGTGTCGCGCGGATAGAATGGCTTCGATCAAGTCATCAGCCGCATTATCTTTGACGTGTTTGAACACATCGCCCAATTCATGAAGCGCCTGTTGACCAAGGGCCGAGAGCGATGAGGTCATGAGTTGATCACTTCTTCTTTAAGGTGCGAGATGGCCGAACAGGGCCTTTTGCACAATCGCCATGCTCTTCGCTGAATCTTGCCGGCGTATAGCGTCAGCAAGTTCAGGGTGGTCAGCGAGACGATTTGCAATTTTCTTCATCGACTCCGTGGCTGCAATATTGGTTTCGCATTCGGCGACTGGATCAATTCCTGCCGTGTCGGGGAATGTATCAAAATAGAGAATGCCGTTATAGCTGATATATTTAAGCGCAACGAGCAATTCGATTGTCTGAATCGGATGAACCGATCCTGCAATCAATCCATCATCGCGCTTGCCATAGCCGTCATTCAAATGAACGCCCAAAAGCCGCGAATGACGCGCAACGAGGGCGGCGGCATGAGCAGGCATTTCATCAGCATAGAGAACATGAGCAAAATCAAGCGTAACGCCAAGATTTTGAAGCCCTACTTCTTTCACCGCGAGAAGTGTTGTGCCGATATCAGGCATAAGGCTGAAAGAGCGTGGTTCATTCGGCTTATATTCAATGGCAATATCAATTTTTGGATTATGCTTGGCGACTTCATTTAACGCCGCAATCGTATCATCCCATGCTTTGCGATAATCGATTTGAAAAGCGTAATCGAACCCGTCTTGTCCCATCCACAGCGTCATAAGATTGCCGCCCGCGGCAGCTAATGAATCAAGGCCGCGCTTCGTGATATCAATCGCGTTGCGGCGAACGGTTGGATCCGGATGCGTGAATGCACCAAGTTTGAACCCGGGATTAGTGTAATAGCGCATGGCATAGCCATTGAGCCGAACGCCCGATTTATGAAGACCCTCGACAATTTCTTTTTCCGAAAACCCTTCGAGATGATCAGGATAATTGAGATCAACGGCGGTGAGACCTTTCACCGTTGCGGCGCGCGCTACGAGATCAAGCGTATTCGGCTTGCGGTTCAATCCGTGCCAATAATTGTTGGTGTCGATTTTGAATGAATTGAGCCGCGCAGCATATCCGGATGAAACACTCACGTCAGATCACACCTTTCCGGAAAAGGAAGCAGCCATAAGGACCGGGATCGGATGTTTGGACAATCGCAAAACTCCGCGCGGCAGCATCATAAAAATCGAAACGCTCATAAGCGCCAATTTTGATCGGGCGACCTTCGGCTTTATTGACCACCTCTTGCATCGTGTGATGGATCGGCACGAGCTCATTCGGGTTGCCAACAACTTTCATGCGCATCACCGGCTCATCAACAAAAGTGTCGAGCGGAAAAACCGACAGCACGGCTTCGGCGGTACGTTTGAGATCGGCACCAAAGAGCGTGAGCAATTTGCCATGCGTGGTTTTGGCCGCAAGCGTTGTGGCCGGGTGATTGCGATCACATAAGAGGAGATCATCGCCATGGCCCATCGCTTTGAGCACATAAAGCAATTCGGCAGTGAGGATCGGATCAAGCCCTTTGAGCATGGCGTTTGCCTTTTTGATTATCAGGAGCGCCAAAATCTCAGAGTCGAGGGTGAAGCGCAATATCGGCGTTTGACGCCTGAAAAGCTGATCCTTACTGTTTGCCCCGGTCAATTCAAAAAGGGGCGCTCAAAAGAAGCGCTTTCAAGGGGTGGAGCATGACGGACGGCGTTTCGATCCTCGGGATTTTTGTGGCGGATTTGGCATTCCGGTCGGGACGGATGCCCGCTGTCGGCGAGACGATCATGGGGTCGGGTTTTGCGATGGGTCCGGGCGGTAAGGGATCAAATCAGGCAGTGGCTGCCGCGCGCGCCGGGGCGAAGACGCGGTTCATTTCGCGGTTGGGGCAGGACTCCTTCGGGGATATCGCGATGGCCACATGGGCTGCTGAAGGAATCGACGCCAAAGTCGCGCGTTCACCCCAAGCGCCAACCGGCGCAGCCTTCATCTATGTGAATGACGTGAATGGCGAGAATGCCATTATCGTCGTACCGGGCGCGGCGGGCGATATCTCCGTCGCTGACGTCGAAGCGGCGGCCGAGACCATCCAGTCCTCGCGCGTATTCGTTACTCAATTGGAGCAGCCGGCGGAAGCGGCGCTCGCCGCGCTTAGAATCGCGCGCGGGGCCGGAGTCACCACGGTGTTCAATCCGGCGCCTGCCGCGCCTTTTGATCCGGCGATCTATCCGCTCGTTGATTACATCACGCCCAATGAGAGCGAAACGGCGGCCATGGTCGGCTTTCCCGTTGAAACAATAGAAGATGCGAAGCGCGCGGGAGATGTGCTCCTGAAAAAGGGTGTCGGCGTCGCGCTGATCACGCTTGGGGAAAAGGGCGCTTTATTCCATGCGAAAGACCGCTCGGAGCTTGTGCCAGCATTTCATGTCGCGGCAGTTGTTGAAACGGCGGGCGCGGGCGATGCTTTTAACGGCGGCTTTGCCGCTGCACTGGCCGAGGGGCGTGACCCGCTTGCCGCCGCCCGTTTCGGCTGTGCCGTTGCGGGGATTGCGGTGACGCGCGCGGGCACCGCGCCGGCAATGCCGCGTCGTGCGGAAGTTGAAGCCTTGCTCAATCGGTAAACATAATCACTTTGCAATGAATTACGCCTGCGGCGAGACGAGTGCTTGCCCCTGTCGTGAAAAAA
>CAWUMH010000033.1:0-16412 GCA_963923565.1 uncultured Alphaproteobacteria bacterium | reverse complement strand
TTTCGCGTTGTTCATGGGCCCGCTTTACGCGAAGCGGGTCCACTCTGTCTATGCCTGTTACTCAGGCAACGGAATGAATTCATGCTCACCCGGCACAGACGAGAATTTACCACTGCGCCATTCAGCCTTGGCCTGTTCGATGCGCTCTTTGCGCGACGACACAAAATTCCACCAGATATGACGCGGACCATCCATCGGCTCACCGCCGATAAGCATAATACGGGCGTTGCTTGTCGCCAAAACCGAGATCCGGTCGCCCGGCTTAAAGATCAACAAGCGACCGGGGCCAAACACATCGCCCGCAATATCGATCTCACCTGACACGACATAGATAGCGCGCTCATCATAAGCGGGATCAAGCGGCAGCACCGCACCCGGCGCGAGCACCGCTTCCGCATAAAAAATATCCCACGGAAATTTAACCGGCGATGTCTCACCATAGAGAGAGCCCATGATGAGGCGCACAGTTTTGCCTTCGCCCGCAATACGCGGCAATTCGGCTTGTTCAATATGATCGAATGCCGGATCGCTTTCTTCATGCGTTTTCGGCAGCGCCACCCATGTTTGAATACCGAAGAGCCGGGACGTCGCCGCGCGTGCTTCCGAACCCGTTCGTTCCGAATGAACAATACCACGCCCTGATGTCATGACATTCACCGCGCCCGGTTTGATCTCCTGCACAACACCGAGCGAGTCACGATGCATCAGCGATCCATCAAAAAGATAAGTGACCGTTGAAAGACCGATATGCGGATGCGGACGAATATCGATACCTTGGCCGAGCAAAAATTCGGCAGGACCCATCTCATCAAAAAAAATAAACGGCCCCACCATCTGCTTGCGCGCTGACGGCAAAGCGCGGCGAACGGAGAATCCGCCAAGGTCTCGCGCTCGCGGTACAATGACGCTTTCAATCGCGTCGCAACTCCACGCATCACCTGGCGTCGGATCATCATGCATCGCTGAAGACATGGGTCCACATCCTTGTTTCAATGATTAAGGATGTCGCGCTTTTACCCGCGCGCTTCAAGCCTGCGCACTGCAAGCCGCTGTTTGCGTCTATGCCTTCGTGGCGTTCAAGCCGTCAGTTGGCGTCGAGCGGTGTTGTGCCCGTGGGCTTACCCTGTGAATCGAGTGCAATTTTCTCGATTTTCGCCTCGGCCTTTTTCAACAAAGCCTCGCATTGTGCCCGCAAAGCATCACCGCGCGCATAAAGCGAAATCGATTCCTCGAGCGGCACATCGCCTTTCTCGAGGCGGCCAACAATGTTTTCAAGCTCGGCCAGAGCCTTTTCGAAAGGAAGAACAGCGATATCAGGGGGAATAGACGGGGCCACGCGACTCAACGCTCCGGTTGGAATTATTGGAAGACTATCAGGCAAAGGCGCGGACAAAGGCAAGCGGTCAGATCGGCAAGGCGGTCGTTCGTTTCACGGTTCTGAGCGCCAAAGTGGATTGTACGCGCACAACACCGGGCAAACGCGTCACCACCGCGCGGTGGATCCGCTCGAAATCGGCCGTATCGGCATAGACAACGCGTAAGAGGTAATCGGCGCTACCGGCAATCAAGTAACATTCGAGAATTTCCGGATGAGCCGCCACAGCCGCCTCGAAATGATCGAGACTGTCCCGCCCCTGCTGGTCAAGCGTCACCGAGATAAAGGCCGTGCCCGAAAGGCCCACCGCATCTTCATCGAGCAGCGTCACTTTGGCCCGCATGAGCCCACGCTCCTCAAGCAGCGTCACGCGGCGCAAGCAGGCCGAAGGCGACAAATTCACCCGTTCGGCCAGCTCCGCATTGGTCATACCGGCATGGTCCTGCAAGATGCGGAGAATCGCACGATCGCGCGCATCAATCTCAATCATTCGAATATTTCTCCGAGATATATGAGTTTAGAGAAATAATATTCGAATTTGACGAGGCTGGCGAGAGGATTTTCGCATGAAGTGCCGCCCACTTCGTGAAAGTCTCTCCCCAACGTGGCCAAAGGGCCGAAAAAGGGAGGGTTTGATGCTTATTGGCGTTCCAAAAGAGATCAAGAATAACGAATTCCGTGTGGGCCTGGTGCCCAACTCGGTCTCAGAGCTCATTCATGCCGGCCACAAAGTGGTTGTCGAAGCTGGCGCAGGCCTCGGCGCAGGCTGCACCGATGCGGATTATGTCGCGGCCGGTGCAACAATCGAAAAGAGTGTCGAAAAGATTTTCGCCAAGGCGGACATGATTGTGAAGGTCAAGGAACCGCAGGCGGCTGAACGTGCACGTTTGAGTAAAGGCCAGATCCTTTTCACCTATCTTCATCTCGCGCCCGATCCGGCACAAACCAAAGATCTCATCAAATCCGGTGCAACCTGCATCGCTTATGAAACCGTCACATCGGCAACGGGTGGCTTGCCGCTTTTGACTCCGATGTCAGAAGTTGCCGGCCGTCTCGCACCGCAAATGGGCGCGCATTGCCTTGAGAAGGCGCAGGGCGGTCTCGGCATTTTGCTTGGTGGCGTACCGGGCGTTCCTGCCGCAAATGTTGTTGTTCTCGGTGGCGGTGTGTCAGGTACACATGCCGCGCAGATCGCCCTCGGCATGGGCGCGAATGTCACCGTTGTTGATCGCTCGGTGGATGTGTTGAAGCGTATCGCCGTGCAATTCAACGGCGCGGTGCGCACGGTTTACTCAACGCGCCAAGCGGTTGAAGACAGCGTAAAAACCGCCGATCTCGTCATCGGTTGCGTCTTGATCCCTGGTGCGGCCGCACCAAAGCTCATCACAAAGAAAATGCTGAAGACGATGAAGCAAGGTTCGGTGATCGTTGACGTAGCGATTGACCAAGGCGGCTGTTGCGAAACGTCTAAAGCAACAACCCATGCCAATCCGACTTATGTTGTCGACGGCGTGATCCATTACTGCGTTGCCAATATGCCGGGTGCGGTTGCACGCACCTCCACATTCGCACTCAATAATGGCACACTGCCTTTCGCTTTGGCACTTGCCAACAAAGGCTGGAAGAAAGCGCTGATCGACGATCCGCATCTGCGCAATGGTCTCAATGTCCATGAAGGTCACGTGACCTGCGAGCCCGTCGCGAAAGCTCTGAAGCTTCCTTATGTGAGCGCTGAAAGCATTCTCGGAATCAAGTAAGTTTACGCTTATAGTCGCGCGCTGACCATAACGCGCGTCTTTACAGTGTTAAAACATCCTCCCAAACTCCCCTCTCGCAAGAGAGGGGGTTTTTTATTGGGTGGAGTGATTTATGATGATCTCGGCAAGGTCTCGTGAAAACGCACAGCTTCACCACGCGCAGGCGCAACGAGATCTCCATCCCACATCACACGATGCCCGCGCACAATCGTGCCTACGGGCCATCCCGTAACGCTTACGCCATCATAAGGCGTCCAGCCGCATTTCGACCGGATCCATTGATCGCTTATCTTGGCTTGCCGTTTCAAATCGACAATCGTGAAATCAGCGTCATAACCCGCAGCAATGCGGCCCTTGCCCGCGATACCGAACAAACGCATCGGGCCCGCACTCGTCATATCGACAAAACGCTCGAGCGTGAGACGTCCCGCATTCACATGATCAAGCATCATGGGCACAAGCGTTTGAACGCCGGTCATGCCGGAGGGTGAATTGGGATAGGGTTTTGATTTTTCCTCGCGTGTATGCGGCGCGTGATCGGAACCAAGCACGTCGGCCGTGCCATTCGCTACACCCCGCCATAGTGCCGCGCGCACATCTTTACCCCGCACCGGCGGATTCATCTGCACAAGCGTTCCCAAGCGACGATAGGCTTCATCGCCATCAAGCGTGAGATGATGCGGCGTGACTTCGCAGCTCGCGACATCTTTATGATGGCGCAAATATTCAATCTCTTCTGCCGTTGAAATATGAAGCACATGGATGCGCGCGCCCGCAACCGTCGCAATCCTTACGAGCCGTTCCGTGCATCGCATCGCCACTTCGGGCGAACGCCACACCGGATGCGATGAGGGATCACCGTCAACACGAAGATTTTTCCGCTCGCGCAACATCATTTCATCTTCCGAATGAAAGGCGGCACGACGTCGTGTGTTTTTTAAGATCGCCGCTACGCCTTCATCATCCTCAACAAGAAGCGACCCCGTTGATGAGCCCATAAACACTTTGATCCCTGCGGCACCGGGCAAGGCTTCAAGCTCTGTGACATGACGCGCATTCTGATGCGTGCCGCCGACCCAAAAGGCAAAATCGCAATGCATGCGATGCGTGCCGCGTTTCACTTTATCGGCGAGTGACGCCTCATCTGTTGTTTGCGGATCCGTGTTGGGCATCTCGAAGACCGCTGTCACGCCGCCCATCACCGCGGCAAGCGAGCCCGATTCGAGATCTTCCTTATGCGTGAGCCCTGGCTCGCGGAAATGCACCTGCGTATCGATGACGCCGGGCAAAATATGAAGGCCCGTGCAATCGATCGTTTCACCAGCGCTTGCCGGATCAAAATGACCAAGCGCCACGATGCGGCCTTGTTTGACGCCGATATCGGCCGAAATCCGGCCATCTTGATTGACGACAGTGCCGCCCTTGAACAGTGTGTCGAATGTTTCGGCCATGGTGTCGCACTCCGAAGGGCTAGGAACCGCTTGAGATGAAGATCGTCCCGTCCTACCTAACGGAGGCGGACGGTTCCGGAAAGTGGGGGATAATGGGCTTTTGTGTATTACCTGATCGCGCTGTGCTCGGCATCAGAGGCGGCGATGCGGGGGCCTTTCTCGATAATCTCGTCACCGTCAATGTGAGCGCGTTGTCGCTCCATGGCGCGCGTTTTGGCGCATTGCTTACCCCGCAAGGCAAAATCATTGTCGATTTTTTTATCATCCGCATTGAAGACGGATTTTTAATCGACTGCCCGCGCGCGCTTGCCGCTGATTTACTCAAAAAACTAACCCTCTATCGTTTGCGGGCGCAAATCGCACTTACAGACGAGACGGATCAATGGACTGTTATCGCGGGATGGAATGACACTGCGCCACCTGCAGGCATCACTTTCACCGATCCGCGTTTAGCGGCACTCGGGTGGCGCGCACTTATTGCTCGTGACGCAAACATTCAGAGCGAATCCACGATTGCCGATTACGACGCGCATCGGATCGCCTGCGGTGTGCCAATGGGCGGGCGTGATTTTATCTATGGCGATACATTCCCTCATGAAAGTTTGATGGATTGTATGCACGGGATTGATTTTAAAAAAGGCTGCTATGTCGGCCAAGAAGTTGTTTCGCGCATGCAGCATCGCTCGACCGCCCGCACGCGCTGTGTCCCTGTAACATTTGTCGATGACATCTCACCGCCGGAAGGTTGCGAGGCTTTTGCAGGTGAACGAGTGATCGGCATGATCGGGTCGGTGGCTTCAGGAGGTCATGCACTCGCGCGCTTGCGGCTTGATCGCGTTGCCGATGCACAAAAAGACAGTGAAGCCCTTCACGCGGGCGGCCTTGCCTTTCATGTCGAAACACGTGACTTCATGACATTCACAATCAACGACCCGAACGAGAATACTACAAATGGCTGAGAGAGAAACCCGAGTCCTGACGCATGACGATGGTAAAAAACGTTGCCCTTGGCCCGGTTTTGATCCGCTCTATGTCGCTTATCACGACGAAGAATGGGGCGTGCCCGAATATGATGACCGCGCTTTGTTTGAAAAACTGATCCTCGACGGATTTCAGGCCGGATTGAGCTGGATCACCATTTTGCGCAAACGCGAAAATTTCCGCAAAGCCTTTGACAATTTCGATCCAGAAAAAATTGCGCGCTATACGCCAAAGAAAGTCGAAACCCTTCTCAAAAATGAAGGTATCATCCGTCATCGCGGTAAAATTGAAGGCACGATTGCCAGCGCCAAACTCTATCTTGACATTCAAGAGCGCGGCAGCTTCTCCGATTATATTTGGGGCTTCACCGATGGGCGGGTCGTATCGAAAAAGCCCAAGCGCATGACAGATATCCCGACCGAATCGATCCAGTCGCAAAAATTATCCAAGGATTTAAAAAAGCGCGGGTTCAAATTTTGCGGGCCGACAATTGTTTATGCCTTCATGCAAGCAACCGGTATCGTAAATGATCATCTTGTCGACTGCTTCCGCCATGAAGAAGTCAAAAATCTGGAGCGCGCGCGGTAATGAGTGTGAGTGCGTCACCTCCTCGTGCGTGGCAATTGATGCTGTCCGGACGCCGGCTTGATCTTCTCAATCCAAAGCCAGAGGACATCGAGGCAGAAGATATTGCGCTCGGTCTTTCGCGTGTAGCGCGATGGAATGGACAAACCAAAGGCGCGCACTCATTTTCTGTTGCGCAGCATTCACTCCTCGTTGAATCGATTTTTAATTCCCTCAATCCTCAGGCGCATCAAAAAGACAAGCTCGCGGCATTGTTGCATGATGCGCCCGAATATGTTGTGGGCGATATGATTTCACCATTTAAAGCCGTAATCGGTGCTGATTATAAAGCCGTCGAAAAACGCTTGCTCGGCGCGATTCATAAACGGTTTAACATTCCTGTCGAAACTCCCTCGGCGTTGATATCTGAAATTAAAAATGCCGATGGCATCGCAGCCTATCATGAAGCTGTCACTTTGGCGGGCTTTCATGAGCACGACGCGCTCAATATTTTCGGTGCGCCGCCTCGGGAGCTTACAGTTCAGAGAGAGTTTTTGGACCCAATGCCTGCCGATAAAGCAAAGGCCGTGTTTCTTGATCGCTTATCGCTGCTTTTGGGAAAAGAGTTTAAAAGTTTAAGGGTTGTATCTTAATGTCAAAACTTCATGTGTGCTCCCTCTCGCGGCTTGAGGAAACAGTCCAAAAGACGGGCGCGCGCCATGTCGTGACATTACTGAGCGACTCCTCTGGTGTCATACGCCCTGAAGGTATTAGCGAAGAGCAGCATTTGCGCTTGATCGCGAGCGATATCACCGAACCGCTGGACGGCCATATTCTTCCCGGCACGGCGCATGTTGAAAAACTCATAAGTTTTGTCAAAGCATGGGATCGACAAGCACCGCTTGTCATTCATTGTTGGGCCGGTATCAGCCGCTCAACAGCTGCCGCCTATATTGCCGCGAGCGTGCTAAATCCGGCATTGGATGAAGAGGATCTTGCAACACGTCTGAGAGCGGCGGCGCCAAGTGCCACGCCAAATCCTCGTTTAATCGCGCTCGCCGACTCCTTACTCAGTCGCGATGGCCGCATGAAAAAGGCGATTGCCGCCATTGGTCGCGGTGCCGATGCGTTTGAAGGCACACCGTTTGAACTCGTCTATGATTGATCAGCGATGATTGACCGTCACCCGGATACACCGATTGAGATTGGCCTCGCCGCAGCCGTGGTTGCGGTGACGCGCGGTCAACCACAAATTCTTGTGGCGCAGTCTGATCGTGATGGTGACGGTTTGCCTTATGGCCGGTTTGATCCGCTCGCCCATCGCACACTTGAAATTGCGCTGCGCGATTTCGTGACAGCGCAAGCGGGTCTCTCACTCGGTTATGTCGAACAACTTTACACTTTCGCTGATCGCGGTCGTCACACACGTCCTGATGATCGCGCGCCGCATGTTGTATCCATCGGCTATCTTGCCTTGACGCGTATCGCTTCGCATGGCGATGACGGCGCTGATCCGGCAGCCTTTAAACCTTGGTACTCTTATTTTCCGTGGGAAGATTGGCGCGAGGGGCGCCCCGCAATTCTTGATCGCGAGATTGTACCGCGTCTTTCAGCATGGGCGTCCGATCAAGAAGCGGAGCGCGCTGACCCGCATCACCGCGCGCTCTCACGATTTGAGCGTTTTAGACTCGCCTTCGGCATTGATCCTTCACCTTGGGACGAAGAAAAAGTTCTTGATCGTTATGAATTGCTCTATGAGGCGGGCCTTGTCTTCGAAGCGATCCGCGATGGTCGCCCCAGCGATCTTGATGAAAAGACAGCGCGCCGCTTTGGTTTGCCGATGCGCCATGATCATCGCCGCATCTTAGCCACGGCGATGGGGCGCTTGCGTGCAAAGCTTAAATATCGTCCTGTTGTTTTCGAATTGATGGCGCCCGATTTCACGCTGACCGCGCTTCAACAAACGCTTGAATCAATTTCGGGCCGTCACGTGCATAAGCAAAATTTCAGACGGCTTGTAGAAACATCAGCCCTTGTAGAGCCAACTGGCCAACAAACCACAACGCGCGGAAGGCCGGCAGCGTTATTTCGATTCCGTCGCAATGTACTGCAAGAGCGGCCTTCACCCGGTTTACGCGTGGGTGTGAAGTAAAAAGCGCTTCTTTTTAGAAGCAGCAATAGCTCAGCCCCGCATCAACGCCACGGCTTTGTCGAGAATGATCGTCAAGCCTTTGGTGGTAGCGATTCCGCCGAGCGCCTGAGGATCGGCCCACATCACATGCGGCGCTTCAGGGCCTGTCGTTGCTTCCCCACTAACCCATTCACCGACGAAAGCATTCACGACGAAATGCCGCTTAACTTTTTGATCGGAATCGCGCTCGATAAATTCGACATGATCGATGAAACCGATAATACGCGCGTCAACACCCACTTCTTCTTGTAATTCACGCAATGCCGCTTCTTGCAACGTTTCGCCGATTTCAACGAGGCCGCCCGGCAAAGAAAAGACAGGATTTGAAGCGGTTTCTTTACGGGCCGCGAGCAAGACTTTGCCGTCACGAAACACGGCGATAGAGGCCGCAATAATCGGGCGGGCCGGATAAAGACGATCGCTCATGAGAAAAAAAACTTAAACGTGTTGACCGCCATTGATATGAATTTCGGCACCATTCACATAAGATGATTGATCGGTGCACAAGAAATAAATTGCCTTTGCCACTTCTTCAGGCGTGCCCAGACGACGCATCGGAATCTGCGCTACAATTTTATCCGTGCCGGGAGAGAGAATAGACGTATCGATTTCACCGGGCGAGATTGAATTCACGCGCACGCCGAGCGGACCATAATCAGACGCCATCTCGCGGGTTAGGCCCGCAAGCGCCGCTTTCGATGTCGCATAAGCGGCACCAGCAAAAGGATGCACGCGCGATCCGGCAATCGATGTGACATTCACAATCGAGCCTTTTGCTTTTTTGAGCTCATCAATCAAACCCTGCGCCAACATGACGGGCGCAAAGAAATTTACCTGAAACACCGTACTCCACGTGTCGAATTCTGTGTTGATCGCACCCAGTCGTGATCCGCCTTCACCTTTCGGAGAAATAGCCGCGTTGTTCACAAGCGCATCAAGCCTTCCATCTTCAAGACGGCGCTTAATTTCCGCAATCGCTTCCAATGTATTTTGCGGATTGGCAAGATCGACCTGAATGTGATCTTGCGCGCCCATTTCCCACGGGCAATTTTCAGGAAAAGCTTGGCGTGAGCAACTGATCACACGCCATCCCGCTGCGGAGAAACGCTTCACGGTCGCATGACCGATACCGCGGCTGGCTCCGGTGAGAAGCATGGTGCGGCGCGGGGCGTTATCGCCGGACTGTGTCATAGGGTTTTCCTTCATACGCAAAAACAAAAACAGAGATTGAGAATAAACTTACGGATAGAGACGCGTCTTGCTCCAGCCGCCTTCCGGTGTGGAGCGGCGGAACACAACGCGGTCATGCAGGCGAAACGGTTTGTCTTGCCAAAATTCGATTTCGACCGGACGGATGCGGAAACCGGTCCAATGCTGCGGACGCGGCACATCCCCTATCGCATATTTCGTGGCATTGGTCGCGACGGCTTTCTCGAGTGCGAAGCGGCTCTCGAGCGGACGGGATTGCTGGCTCGCCCAGGCGCCAATCCGGCTGTCGCGCGGGCGGGAGCGGAAATACTCGTCGGCCTCAGCATCGCTCACTGTCTCAACCGGTCCGCGCACGCGGATTTGCCGCCTGAGGCTCTTCCAGTGAAGGACAAGGGCGGCCTTTTTGCCGCTGAGCAATTCGCGCCCTTTGGCTGATTCGGTATTGGTGTAGAACACGAAGCCCGCCTCATCCCAGCCTTTCATCAAGACCATGCGCACATTCGGCAGGCCGTCCGGATCGACGGTTGCGAGCGCCATGGCGTTGGGATCATTGGGTTCTGAGGCCGTGGCTTCAGAAAACCAGTGCGAAAACAGAGCAAAAGGCTCTGCCGCTTCAGTAAAGTCACCATCCGTTAAACTTTTCACGATTTTAATGCTCCGGCGTGGCCAGAAGGTCGCATAGGACATACGGCGCAACCCTGCCAATGGTTTTTCTAAAACATGCCCGCCGGAGCTTCCGGCCTCTCGGTCAGCTTCTGGCCGCCACAACGCTCCTTGCGCTCGGCGGCTGTGGCTCAACTTTGCCCATCTTCTCGGAATTCATGCCCGATAGGGGACCTCTTTATACGAGTGCGATCCGATCGGATGCCACGGCGCTCTCCCCTGCGTTGACCGCCAGCGATTGGAATGAAGCCTCCTCGGCGCTTGCTACGGCACTCGGGCCCGACAATACGGGCACATCCGTTCTTTGGAGTAGCAAAAGCGGCACCAAAGGCTCATTCCGCGCGCTGGGCATCGCCTTTATGCGTGAAGGCGATCTCTGCCGCGCCTTTGAGGCCGAAGTGAAAACAACAGGCAAAGAGCCACAAACGACCAGCGGCACCGCCTGCCGGTCCATGGCGGGCGCTTGGCATATCGTTGATACGGCTTCGCAAAAAAGCTGACTTCGTTACACCCTCGCATTGCATAGAGCGGAAGCGGCCCTTAAATAAGGCTCAAATCCAATTCTTTCCGGTTTTCACGGAAACGAATGAGTCAGGACCTGCTTCATGCGTGACCCTTATTCCGTCCTCGGCGTCGGCAAGACTGCGAGCGAGGATGACATCAAAAAGGCTTTCCGCAAGCAGGCGAAAGTCCTTCATCCTGACCGCAACAAGACGGACCCGAAGGCCAAGGACAAATTTGCCGAATTGAATTCCGCCTATGAAATTCTGGGCGACGGCAAGAAGCGCAAACAATTCGATGCGGGCGAGATTGATGCCGAAGGTAAACCGCGTGCGGGCTTTGGCGCAGGCTTCAGCGGTGGGCCCTTTGGCGGCGCGCGTTCAGGCCGAGCAGGCGGATTTTCCGGCGGACCCTTTGGCGGCGGACCCTTTGGCGGCGGCGGCTTTGGCGGTCCAGGCTTCGACGCCTCTGATCTCTTTGCGGATTTCTTTCGTTCAGGGGCAGGCGACCCGCGCGCAAAAAAGCGCGGGCCCGAGCCGGGACCTGACATCAAGGTCGTCGCCAAGATCACACTTGCTGAATCGCTTTCCGGCACAACAACGCGCGTCTCTTTGCCAACAGGTCGCACGATCGAGGTGAAAGTGCCTGCCGGTGTGACCGAAGGCAAAGTGATCCGGTTGAAGCGGCAAGGTCATGCGAGTCCGGCTGGTGGGCCACCAGGCGACGCCTATGTCACGATCCATATCGCACAAGACCATCGCTTTCAGGTCGATGGCAAAAACTTAAAAGTGCGCGTGCAGATTCCGCTTGAGGATGCCGTACTTGGCGGACGCGTGCGTGTTCCAACACTTGAAGGTGCAGTTGAATTATCAATCCCGCCCTATAGTTCAAGCGGACAGACTTTGCGCTTACGCGGCAAAGGTGTTCCTACAGAAGAGGGTGCCGGCGATTTGCTCGCGACGCTTGAAGTAACAATACCCAAAGAGCCCGATCTCGAACTTGAAATGCTGATGAAACGCTGGCGTGATCGCAAACCGCGCTGAGAGAAGAAGAAGAAAATCCGATGGCACAGCTCAAGGAAGTTTCATGCGTTGGCCATGTGGTGGGATGCTATCTTTCACCCGATCGCAAACCCGGTCTCGAAAAAATCGCACGTGAAAGACTTGAAATTACGCTTGATGGCGTTGTGGGCGATTGCCATTCAGGCCGCACAAAAAAATCCGATAGCCGCACGCTCATGCAATATCCGCGTGGACTTGATATTTTTAACAGCCGTCAATTCTCCATAGCATCCGTTGAAGATCTTGCTGATGTCGCAACGCGCATGGAGATTCCGGAAGTGAAGCCCGAATGGATCGGCGCTAATCTTCTCGTGAAAGATATTCCGGATTTCACCTTGTTACCGCCCGGCTCGCGCTTAATGTTTTCATCCGGCGCCACTGTGATTGTCGATCTCGAAAATCTGCCGTGCAAATATCCGGCTGAAGTGATCGAACGCCATCACCCCGGTAAAGGCCTATCATTTCCAAAGCTCGCGAAGAAGAAACGCGGCGTTGTCGCCTACACAGAACAGGGTGGTGCCATTGCTATTGGCGATACGATCCGTATTTTTGTGCCTACGCAAGACGCATGGCCGCATCGGGATCGCTTTTTGCGCGGCGCATAATCGCCGCGCAGTGATGCTTCAACAATACTTATACGGAGACCTGGGTGCCGACTTCCACGACGCGTCCAGTTGGAATCTGGAAGTAGCTCGTCGCATCATAGGCGTTACGCGCCAGCGCGATGAAGAGCTGATCTTGCCAAAGTGGCATACCTGATTGCGCCGCAACTTTAATTGACCGACGCGAAACGAAGAAGGATGTCGACATGATATCGAAGACCCATCCATGTTTACGGGCAATCGCAAGACCACGCGGCACGTTTGGCGTTTCCATATAGCCAAACTTCATCGAGACACGAATGAAGCGCGGGCTCAATTGTTCGACATGGACACGATCTTTGTCGCTCACGCGCGGCGTGTCACCCGTTGATACGGTCAACACAACATTCTTCTCGTGCAGAATTTTGTTGTGCTTCAGATTATGCAGGAGCGATGTCGGCGCCGATTCTGGATCAGAGGTCAGGAATACCGCCGTCCCGGCCACAATATGCGGCGGCTTTTTTTCAAGCGAATGAATAAGTACTTCAAGCGGCACTTCACCCTGTCGTGTTTTCTCAGACAGAATGCGCGTACCCTTTCGCCAGGTCGCCATAAGCATGATCAAGAGGAAGCCGAAAGTGAGCGGCGCATAGGCACCGTCAAAGAGCTTCAACAGATTGGCTGAGAAGAATGTGAAGTCGATCATCATGAAGGGAATGATGGTGATCCCGGCGAGCCACGGATTCCATTTCCACAATTTCCAAATCACGATGAAGCCCAATGTCGCATCAACAACCATCGTCGTTGTCACCGCTATGCCATAGGCGGACGCCAAAGCATTCGATGATTTGAACACGACAACAAGAGCAACAACGCCGATCAACAACAGCGAATTGATGCGCGGCAAAAAGATCTGGCCCGCATGTGTCTCCGACGTGAAGCGGATTTCCATACGCGGTAAGAGACCGAGCTGAATCGCCTGGCTTGTCAGAGAGAACGCACCGGTGATCACCGCTTGGCTGGCAATAACGGTCGCGAGTGTTGCCATCGCTACAACAGGCACCGTTGCCCAGGTCGGATAGAGATGAAAGAATGGATCAGTGGCCAATTCAGGATTGGCCAATACCATCGCGCCTTGACCAAAATAATTGAGAAGCAAGGCTGGCAAAACGAGAAACAACCATGCCGACCGAATCGGGCTTTTGCCGAAATGGCCGAGGTCCGTGTAGAGCGCCTCACCACCCGTCACGGCCAAGAAGACCGCACCTAATGTCACAAGGCCGATCACCCGATGCTCGATGACAAAGCGAATGCCGTAAATCGGATTGAGGGCATAGAGGATCGAAAAATCATCGCTGATATGCATGATGCCGCCCACCGCGAGCATACCAAACCAGAGCAGCATGATGGGGCCGAAGAAAGTCGCCACACTCGCGGTGCCCCGACTTTGCACCGCGAAGAGCACAATCAAAATCACAAGCGTGATGGGAATAATAAAGGAATCAAGCGCGGGCGTGATGAGCTTTACACCTTCGACCGCTGACAAAACGGAAATGGCTGGTGTGATGATCGAGTCGCCGTAAAACATCGCGGCACCGATCACGCCTAAAAGAAATATCCCGTTACCGCCCTTGCCTAAAGCGCGTTGACCAAGCGCCATCAATGAGAGGGTACCGCCTTCACCATTATTGTCGGCACGCAGCAGAATGATCACATATTTTGCAGTAACGACCAGAAGCAGCGCCCAGAAGATCAGCGACAACACGCCGAACACAGCGTCTTGCGGAATGTCCGGAAGCGTTTGGCCTTCTTGAAAATGATGCGCGCCGACAGCGGCGTGAAGCGCTTCACGAAACGCATAGAGCGGGCTCGTGCCGATGTCGCCAAACACGACACCAATACTGCCGATCGCCAACGACCAGAAATGCTTTTGGCCGTGCCCCCCATGATGCCCACCATGACCATGGTGGTGATCGTCATGATGATGGTCGTGCCCGTGCGAGGCGTCGTCTTGATCAATTCTATGGGGGGGCATGTTGACACCACTCTTTACGATCCCCGGCTTGTTGCGGGGCGGCGCGTCTATACCAGTTTCGCAACCGAATACCAGTGGGGACCGACCCGCCCTGCCCCGCTTTTCCCTTGGCAATTGGATGAGGGGCGTGACGCCTTGGTGCTTTCATCAGGGAAAGGCTTGGGCTAAGGAGGGGGAAAGGTCTACCGACCACCCCTCTCCTACCTGTCAGGTATTCTCGTCCATGTCGTCTTCCTCCCCTTCCGGCATTCTCAGCGGCAAACGTGGGCTCATTATGGGTCTTGCCAACAATAAATCGATCGCCTGGGGCATTGCCCGCTCGGCCCGCGATCAAGGTGCCGAATTGGCCTTTACCTTCCAAGGCGAAGCGCTCGAGAAGCGCGTACGGCCGCTCGCCGCCGAACTTGGCGGCCATGTCGTCGGCCATTGTGATGTGACGGATACAGCCTCCATCGATGCAGTGTTCGCCGAAGTCGAAAAACAATGGGGTGGGTTAGATTTTCTCGTTCATGCCATCGCCTTCTCGGACAAAGATGAATTGACGGGCCGCTACATCGATACGTCGGAAGCCAATTTCACAAAATCGCTTCTGATCTCATGCTATTCCTTCACGGCGGTGGCGCAGCGCGCCGAGAAGCTTATGAAAAACGGCGGATCGATGCTGACGCTCACTTATTATGGCGCCGAGAAATGGATGCCGCATTATAATGTAATGGGCGTTGCGAAAGCGGCCTTAGAAGCCAGCGTCCGTTATCTTGCCGCCGATCTCGGCCCGCAGAATATTCGCGTCAATGCCATCTCGGCAGGCCCGATCAAAACGCTTGCGGCTTCGGGCATTGGTGATTTCCGTTATATTTTGAAATGGAATGAATTGAACTCGCCGCTCCGCCGCACGGTGACGATTGAAGAAGTCGGCGATGCCGCCGCCTTTATGCTCTCCGATATGGGGCGCGGCATCACAGGCGAAGTGCAGCATGTCGATGCCGGCTATCACGTCGTCGGCATGAAAAATCCGGAAGCGCCCGATATCACGCTCGACAAGGGCTGAACCGATGCCTGGCGTGCCTCGCATCTTGTTCGTAAGGCACGGCGAGACCGACTGGAATGTCGAAGGTCGTCTGCAGGGGCAAAAAGATATTCCGCTGAACGCTCTGGGCCGCATTCAAGCTGAAGATGTTGGACGTCGTCTTTCAAAACTCATAGACAATCCCGCCCAATCGCAATGGATCGTGTCGCCCCTTAGCCGCACACGCGAGACCGCTGAAATCGCGCGCCGAGCTTTGGGACTCGATCCCAAAGCCTATCGCACCGAAAATCAGTTGAAAGAAATCACCTTCGGCGCATGGGAGGGTTTCACATGGGCAGAGCTCAGAAAATCTGAACCCTCAGCAGAGGCCGAGCGCGCCAAGAATAAATGGGGCTATGTGCCGCCGGATGGCGAGAGCTATGAAATGCTCACGACACGCATCGGCCGCTGGCTCGACACGGTGACGGATGAAATCGTGGCCGTCTCCCATGGCGGGGTTGCGCGTGCTCTGATGGTGCTTGCGGCCGGTCTTTCGCCGGATGATGCGCCGCGCCATGAAATTCACCAAGGCCGCGTGCTCGAATTCGCTAACGGGCGCTTCCGCTGGCATTAACCCTGTTCGGTTGCATCGGTTTGACCCTGCGGCGCACGCACCCTAGAAGAGACACTTCAACTTCAACGGGCGTAACGTCTCATGTCCTTCAACACCTTCGGCCATATGTTCCGCGTCACGACCTTTGGCGAGAGCCACGGGATCGCGATTGGTTGCGTGGTTGATGGCTGCCCGCCGCGCCTCGCGCTCGACGCCGCCGACATTCAGGCCGATCTTGATCGCAGAAAGCCCGGCCAATCGCGCTTCACCACGCAACGCCGCGAAGCCGATGAAGTGAAAATCCTCTCCGGCGTCTTCACGGATGAAACAACCGGCCAGCAAGTCACCACCGGTACGCCGATTGCGCTGATGATTGAAAACACCGATCAGCGCTCAAAAGACTATGGCGACATCAAAGACAAAT
>CAWUMH010000032.1:0-17109 GCA_963923565.1 uncultured Alphaproteobacteria bacterium | reverse complement strand
CGAAGACGCGCTTCGCTCACATCCTCGGGAGTTGTTACTTTGATATTATCCGGTTCACCTTCAAAGACATGAACCTTATGGCCTGCCCATTCGGCAATAGATGCGTCATCGGTGAATTCAATATCTTTGGCAGAAAGAGCAGAGCGATGCGCTTTCAAGAGAATGTCAAATTTGAACGCTTGTGGCGTTTGCACCGCACGGAGATCCCGACGCGGGGGCGTATCCGTAATGACGCCGGAGAGATCAGTTTTTTTGATTGTATCAATAACGGAAATGCCGGGAATGGCCGCACCTTTGAGATAGGCGCTTTCAATGCTTCGCGCGATCAAAGCCTCGCTCGCAAAGGGACGGGCGGCATCGTGGACCAAGATGATATCTGGTGGATGATCGGACTCTGCGAGCGCTTCGAGCCCTGCTTTGCCTGACTCTTGCCGTGTCGCGCCCCCGAGTGCGGGCTCTACAAGGCGTGCTTTAATGTCGGAGGGAAGCGGCTTGATCGCATCGTGGTAGCGCGCGCGATCATCGGGATGGATGACGCAGAGGATTTGCTTCACGCGCTTATCGGCGGCAAGCGCACGGATGGAGCGCGTCAGCATCGTCTCGCCCGCGAGATCGAGATATTGTTTCGGGATATCGAGACCCGCGCGTAATCCGCGCCCGGCGGCTACAAGCAATGCCGCCACGGAAATTCTGTCGGGGACGCTGATCAGCGAAGTCATTTCACTTTGTTGCGGATTTTACCCCAAATCGTCAACGGATCTGAGGGGGCTTCAAATACAACTTCCCGTCTTTGCGCATTTTTTATTTGCCCCTTTGCTGGCAAGCGTTTAAAACTTAGGCAGTCTTTTATTTTGCCTACTTTTTATGCAATCACAACTTCCATTAGCGATGGGGAGCGGAAATAGATCCCCAGTTGCCGCATTAGCACCCATGTCGGGGGTAACCGATGTGAGTATGCGGCGCATTGCCCGCCGTTTTGGCGCGTCTTTCGTGGTTTCCGAGATGGTCGCTTCAGATGATTACGTCCGGGGCGCCGAGGAAAGCCGGGTGCGCGCGGAGGGCGAGGGGATTGATTGTCATATTGTGCAACTTGCAGGTCGAGATCCCCAATGGATGGCGGAGGCCGCCAAACTGGCCGAGGCGTCGGGCGCCCATGTCATCGACATCAATATGGGATGCCCCGCGAAGAAAGTGACAGGGGGATATGCGGGCTCCGCTCTCATGCGGGATCTCGATTTGGCAGAGCGTTTAATCGAAGCGGTATGCAGCGCCACATCTCGACCCGTCACCGTCAAGATGCGGTTGGGTTGGGATGACGGATCACTAAACGCGCCGGAACTTGCGCGGCGCGCTGAAACACATGGTGTCGCGTGGATTACGGTTCATGGACGAACACGCTGCCAATTCTACAAAGGCCAAGCGGATTGGAATGCGATAGCGGTCGTCAAAAATGCCGTATCACTTCCCGTCATCGCGAATGGCGATTGCAACACGCTAGCCGATGCGAAGACCTTACTCTCAACGTCAAAAGCTGATGGCGTGATGATTGGGCGTGCGGCACTTGGTCAACCTTGGCTTGTTGGTCAAATCGCTAAAGCGCTTGCAGGCGAAGCCTATATCGAAACACCCATTGATCAGCGCCAAGAAGCCGTCTCCGAGCATTACGATGATTTGCTGTCGCTCTTTGGGATTGAGACAGGCATTCGCCACGCGCGCAAACATCTCGCGGCTTATTTAGATGACGCGGTTGCGATGGGTGCGCAATGGTCAGATGCAGAACGCTTGGAGCTTTTGACGTCGCAAGATCATCTAGTGGTTACAAAACGACTTGCACGGCTTTACAGTACGATTGATCGAAAGGAAGCGGCATGACGGCCCTCCTAAAATCAATGAACCCGGTATCTACCGCAGAGCCCCGCTCAGACGCCATATTAAATGCGCTGCCCTTGCCGGTGATCGTTATCGACAAAGACAACCGCATTGTTGAAGCAAACTTGGCAGCGCAAGCGTTTCTACAAATGAGTGCGTCAATGTTGATCCGCTTCACGCTCGCTGAACTTGTGCCCTTCGGTTCACCCGTGCTCACTATGGTCGATGCTGTACGCACGCATGGCGGCAGTATGAGTGAATATAGGGTGGATGTGGGTACACCACGCATCGGGCAGGACAAGATTGTAGATCTCTATGCGACACCGTCGACGGATCAACCCGGCGACATTGTGATTATGCTTCAAGAAAAGACAATTGCTGAAAAAATAGACAGACAATTGAGCCATCGCGGCGCTGCGCGATCAATTTCGGCGATGGGGTCCATGCTCGCTCATGAGATCAAAAATCCGCTTTCGGGTATCCGCGGCGCGGCGCAATTATTGGAATCAACCGTTGAGGCGTCCGACCGCGGTTTGCTTCGCTTAATTTGCGATGAGACGGATCGTATCGTGAAGCTTGTTGAACGTTTTGAAGATTTTTCTGACGAGCGTCCGGTTGAGCGTGAACCTGTGAATATTCACAGTGTACTCGAACATGTGAAACGCCTCGCAACATCCGGATTCGCCCGTCATATAAGGTTTAATGAGACTTATGATCCGTCATTGCCGCCAATAAGTGGCAGTCGCGATCAACTCATTCAGGTGTTTTTAAATCTGGTCAAAAATGCCGCCGAAGCGATTGGCCCAGATGCGGTTGATGGCACGATCGAATTATCAACTGCGTTTCGTCCCGGCGTGAAAATCGCGACGCCCGGCTCGCGCGAACGCATCGCTTTGCCGCTCGAGATTACCGTTAAGGATAACGGACCGGGCGTGCCTAATGATATCGTCCAAACACTTTTCGATCCCTTTGTGACAACGAAGTCTACAGGCTCTGGCCTCGGTCTTGCTTTAGTGTCGAAGATCATCCGCGATCATGGGGGCATTGTCGAATGCGACTCGCTCCCACGGCGCACGGTGTTCAGAGTTCTTTTGTCTATGCATTCAGCACGCGATGGCCGGCGTGCAGAAATTGATGGTTAAGTGATGGCGAACGGGACAATTCTCGTAGCGGATGATGATGCCGCAATTCGGACGGTTCTCAATCAAGCTTTGGGGCGCGCCGGCTATGATGTACGTGTTACGGGGCAAGCCTCGACCCTTTGGCGTTGGATATCCGAAGGGCAGGGTGATCTGGTTGTCACCGATGTGGTGATGCCTGACGAGAATGCCTTCGATCTTTTGCCGCGCATAAAAAAATTACGCCCCGATCTTCCTATCATTGTGATGAGCGCCCAAAACACATTTATGACCGCCATACGCGCGTCTGAGCGTGGTGCTTATGAATATTTACCAAAGCCATTTGATCTAAAAGAACTTCTTGCTGTCATTGGTCGCGCGTTGACGCGTCCGCGCGAGATCGTTCGACCGCATGCCGACGCCACAACAGAAGATATTCCGCTCGTTGGCCGGTCGCCGGCGATGCAAGAGCTCTACCGCTCCATGGCGCGCTTGATGTCAACGGATCTCACCGTGATGATCAATGGTGAGTCCGGAACCGGTAAAGAACTCGTTGCGCGTGCGCTTCATGATTATGGCAAGCGGCGCAATGGGCCGTTCGTTGCTGTCAATATGGCTGCCATTCCGCGCGACCTTATTGAAAGCGAATTGTTCGGACATGAGAAGGGGTCTTTCACCGGCGCTGTGAGCCGCGCGACGGGACGTTTCGAGCAAGCAGAAGGCGGCACGCTCTTTCTCGATGAGATTGGCGACATGCCGATGGAAGCGCAAACGCGTTTGCTACGCGTCTTGCAAGAGGGCGAGTATACGAGCATTGGTGGTCGGTCGTCGATCAAGACCGATGTCCGCATTATCGCCGCGACAAACAAAGATTTGCGGCAAGCCATTCAGCAAGGGCTTTTCCGAGAAGATTTGTTCTTTCGCCTTAATGTTGTGCCGCTGCGTTTGCCGCCCCTGCGTGAACGCATTGAAGATCTGCCAGATCTCGTTCGGCATTTCTTTACGCTCGCCGAAAAAGAAGGCTTGCCTAAAAAACAAATTGACTCGGCTGCGCTTGAGCGTTTGAAACGGCATCGCTGGCCCGGCAATGTTCGCGAACTCGAAAATATGATCCGGCGGCTCGCTGCCCTATCGCCGCAAGAAACGATTACAGAACCTTTGGTGTCGGCCGAATTAACTGAGGCACCCCAAACGACCTTGCCCGATGGGCCGGCTGTAACTCCCAAGAGCTTAATGGAGTCCGTTGAGCATCATCTTGATGCGTATTTCGCGAAGTTCAAAGGTGAATTGCCGCCTCCAGGCCTTTATCATCGAATCCTACGCGAAGTGGAGGAGCCTTTGATCAATGCCACCCTCGCGGCCACGCGTGGCAATCAGATCAAAGCCGCAGAGCTTTTAGGCGTTAATCGCAATACACTGCGTAAAAAGATCAAAGATCTCGATCTGAGGATCATCCGGACCCTTCGCTAAGGCCGGCAACTTCTACTTTTCAGTTGCTTATCGCCACTGTTGCACTATTGCATCAGCGGTGCGCGCTGCTTTGCGCGAGGCTGGATTTCAGGGGTCACAACCATGGCATCGATGCGGTTCTCGGCGCCGGAGCCTGTTGAGGGGCGTCGCACCGGTATCCGGTTGTCGTCCTTCTGGCGTAGCTTCCTTGGCGTCTCGACGGTCATTCTCGCCTTGCTTTCAGCCATGGCCACATTTTTGGTCCTGGCGAATTTTGTACCCGTCGTGCCAACGCGCGATGTTGTTACGACGCTCTTTGCAGTCAATGGATTCCTGATTGCCGTTCTCTTGGTGGTTATCGGTTTTGAAGCCTCCCGTTTGATTTCGGCCAGGCGCCGTGGACAAGCGGCCGCTGCGCTCCACGTTCGAATTGTTGGTCTCTTTGCGTTTGTAGCGACCGCACCGGCCATTCTCGTTGCCGTTGTCGGTTGGCTCACACTTGAGCGCGGCATTGACGTTTCATTCTCGGGGCAGATCAAAGAGCTTTTGCAAACATCGGTCGGCGTAGCGCGCGCCTATCAGGAGTTTCAGTGTCGTTCGATCGGACGCGAAGTCCGCTTGATGGCGGCCGATTTAGGAAGAGCTCGTCCTGTCTATGACGAGAACCGCGAAGTCTTTCGCGAGTTCATGCGATCACGCTCTTATTTTCTTGGATTTTTTGTTGCCATCTTGATGAAGGAAAACACGTCGATCACTGAACGTATCGACAATGTCGCCTTACCGGATTTGGCAATTCCTAAAGATGAGGAATTCGCAGCCGCCAATGAATCTTCGGATGGCATTTGCCTTTTTCAAGAAAACAGCAATATTTTCCGCGCGCTTGTGAAAGTGCCCGGTTTTGACGACGAATATCTACTTGTTGCGCGAACGATTGATCCAAAAGCGCTTCAATTCCCACAGCAGGCCGAACTCGCCGCACGATATTATGATGCTTTGGCTGAACAAAAGCTCGGTGTGCAGATCGCATTCGCAAGTATGTATGCCTTGATCTCGGTGATCTTGTTACTTTCTGCCGTGTGGGTTGGATTGAGTTTCGCCAACTGGCTTGTCGCTCCAATCAGCCGATTGATTTTTGCGACCGATCAAGTTGCAGGTGGAAATTATTCCGTGCGCGTTCCCGTCGCGACACGTGAAGGCGATCTCGCGCATCTCAGTGATACCTTCAACAAGATGACGGAAGAACTTGGTCGACAAACTGATGGTTTACAAAAAGCCAATGTGATTATGGACAAACGGCGTCGCTTTACCGAAGCCGTATTGTCGGGCGTCTCTGCGGGTGTCATAGGCCTAGATGGGGCAGGGCGCGTAACCCTTCTCAATCCGTCGGCTGAGCAATTGCTCGATCGCGATCTCAGTTCTCTTGAAGGAAAAAAATTAGTCGACGAGATTCCGGCTTTTAAAGACATTTTTCCTGAAGACTTTGCGGATCTTAACCGCCCTCTTCAAGGGCAGATTTCAATTGGAACCGCGGAACGGGAAAGAACACTCACAGTTCGCGTAACCGTCGAACAAGAAAGCGAAGAGGGCGGCGGCGTTATTGTAACGCTTGATGACATCACCGATCTTGTTACTGCTCAACGTACGTCCGCATGGGCAGACGTTGCACGGCGCATTGCGCATGAAATCAAGAATCCTCTGACACCGATTCAACTTTCTGCCGAGCGCATCCGACGGAAATATGGAAAAGTCATTCTGGAAGATCGAGATGTATTCGATCAATGCACGGATACGATCATCCGGCAGGTCGATGACATCAAGCGCATGGTTGATGAGTTTTCGTCTTTCGCTCGTATGCCAAAACCTCTGCTTGATCGCGAAGATGTTGTCACCGTGATTCGTCAGGTTCTATTCCTGATGCGTGTTGGACATCCAGAAATTCAGTTTTCTGAGCACATTCCGCAGACCCGCGTTGTTACTGATTTCGATCGTCGCTTGATCGCGCAAGCTCTCACCAATATTGTAAAAAACGCAACGGAAGCGATTGCGGCAGTTCCGGTCGAAGAACGTGGTAAAGCAACAATCGATGTTGCGCTCACCTTTGATAAGCCCGGGATGGTCGCCATTGATATTATTGATAATGGCAAAGGTTTTCCTGCAGAAGCACGCCAGAGATTACTAGAGCCTTATATGACAACGCGGGCAGGGGGTACGGGACTCGGTTTAGCGATTGTCGGAAAAATTCTTGAAGAACATGGTGGCGGTGTTGAATTGCTTGATCGCCCTGATGGTGAAAGAGGAGCCTGTGTGAGATTGTTTTTCCCGCTCGATCAAAGCCAGTCCGGATCTAAGAAATTATGAGCGCCGATATTCTCATCGTCGATGACGAAGCCGACATCCGCAATCTTGTTGCTGGCATTCTTGAGGATGAAGGGTTTCAGTGCCGTACCGCTGCCGACGCGGATTCAGCATTATCTGAGATTGCCGCGCGCCGTCCAAATCTGATCTTTCTCGATATTTGGATCCAAGGATCACGTCTCGACGGATTACAACTTCTCGATGTTGTGAAAGAGCAAAATCCTGATCTTCCAATCGTTATGATTTCCGGTCATGGGAATATTGAAACCGCCGTTGCTGCAATTAAACGCGGCGCCTATGATTTTATTGAAAAGCCTTTCAAGTCTGATCGGTTATTGCTTGTTGCGGAACGCGCTCTAGAGACATTCAAACTCAAGCGTGAAGTACGTGAACTGAGAATTCGCGCACCGAAATCCGCTGAGCTGATTGGTCAATCACAACATGCCGGGCAATTGCGTCAAGCAATCGATAAGGTGGCAGCCACAAATGCACGCGTATTGATCACGGGTCCATCCGGCTCTGGTAAGGAACTCGCGGCACGCATGATCCATGCGTCATCAACGCGCGCGGGTGGCCCCTTTGTCGTCTTGAACGCGGCGACGATCACGCCCGAGTCAATGGAGACCGAACTCTTCGGCATCGAAAATAGCGGAACGGTACCGCAGCGCATCGGTGCGCTCGAAGAGGCTCATGGCGGCACACTTCTTCTCGACGAAATCGCCGATATGCCGAAGGAGACGCAAGGCAAGATCCTGCGTGTGCTTGTTGATCAATCCTTTCAGCGGGTGAATGGCTCGATCAAGGTCGAAGTCGATGTCCGGATCATTTCGTCAACCGCGCGCGACCTAGAGGCTGAAGTCCGCACGGGGCGCTTTCGCGAAGATCTATTACATCGTCTCGCTGTTGTACCCTTACGCGTTCCGGCTTTGGCTGATCGTCGCGAAGACATCCCCGAACTCGTTGCCCATTTTATCGAAGAGATTTGTGCGTCTACCGGCCAAGTTCATCGGGAAATTGCACCGGATGCGATGGCTGTCCTTCAAGCGCATGATTGGCCGGGGAATATCAGACAACTACGCAATAGCGTCGAGCGTATGCTGATCCTCGCGGGCGGTGAACCTGATACGCCGATTACAGCCGAGCTCCTGCCTTCTGATGTGGGCGCCTCAGCACCCTCAATGGCGGGCGGGCAGGGTGGCGAAAAACTTTTGGCTCTGCCGCTCAGAGAAGCGCGTGAACTCTTTGAACGCGACTATCTTCTCGCGCAGATTGCCCGCTTTGGGCACAATGTTTCGCGTACGGCTGAATTCGTAGGAATGGAGCGTTCAGCCTTACATCGGAAACTCAAATCTCTCGGGATCGATTGAATCTTGAGCTAAGGGCGACTATCTGTTTTCATAGACGTCGAGGAGCGGGACTGAAACTCAAATTCAATGCCGTTTTAAATTAAGAATCCGGATTAAAAAGCAATAAGAAGAGACTGAAATAAAATGGTAAATGACCGGGTACAAAATCTTCAAGACACTTTTCTAAACCATGTCAGGAAGGCCAAAATTCCGCTGACGATCTTCCTTGTGAACGGCGTGAAGCTTCAGGGCGTCGTCACGTGGTTTGACAATTTTTGCCTTCTGCTGCGTCGGGATGGCCATTCCCAACTCGTCTATAAACACGCGATTTCGACCATCATGCCGGGTTCACCCGTGACCCTGTTTGACCCGACCGATGAAACCGGCGCGGTTTTGAAAGAGTGAGCTGGGCGCGCGAAAGTTTTCATTTTGGCGCATAAGCCCTATGAATTTGGCAATCGGCCCGTTGCAGGGTCCGACATCGAGCATGATGTCGCCTCGGGAACGCGTTCGCTTGTTATCGGCCCCTATCTGACGCGGCGACGAGCTAACAATCCGGATGCTAATCTCCGTCCGGCTATGGCGAGACTTGAGGAAGCAACGGGTCTAGCGGCCGCGATTGATCTCGATGTGGTTGAAAGTCGAATTGTGCCGCTCTCTGAGCTGCGGCCTGCGACCTATATCGGCACCGGAAAAATCGAAGAGCTTGCGGCCCTCATTGCGGAACGTGACATCCGATTGGTGATTACGGATTGCGCTCTGTCTCCCGTGCAACAACGCAATCTCGAAACGGCGCTCAAAGTTAAAGTGATCGATCGGACAGGACTTATCCTCGAAATTTTTGGTCGCCGCGCGCGCACAAAGGAGGGGACGCTCCAGGTCGAGCTTGCGCATTTAAACTATCAGAAAAGCCGCTTGGTTCGGTCATGGACCCATCTTGAACGGCAGCGCGGGGGCTTCGGCTTTTTGGGCGGCCCGGGTGAAACGCAAATCGAAGCTGACCGGCGTCTTATTCAAGAGCGCATGACGCGCATTGAGCGTGACCTTGAAGCGGTCAAACGCACACGCGGTCTTCATCGCAAGAGCCGCGAAAAAGTGCCTTATCCGGTCGTTGCCCTTGTCGGTTACACCAATGCCGGCAAATCAACTTTGTTCAATCGTTTGACGGAAGCCGAGGTGCTTGCCGAGAACATGTTGTTCGCGACCTTGGATCCGACCGCACGCGTTACAAAATTGCCCCATGGGGCTTCGGTCATTTTATCGGACACGGTCGGCTTTATCTCCGATCTTCCGACCATGTTGGTCGCAGCTTTCAGAGCGACTTTGGAAGACGTGATATCGGCTGATGTGATCCTTCATGTGCGCGATGTTTCGCATGGCGACACTGACGCCCAAGCGGCTGATGTAACGAGTATCCTTAAAGATCTCGGCATCAATCCGGATGATCACAAGCGCATCATTGAAGTCTGGAACAAAGCCGATCTTTTGAATGATGATGAGCGCTCGCGCATGTTTGAAATGACACAACAACGCTCAGCGGCCGCGCGCCCCGTGCTCGTGTCAGCATTAACGGGTGAGGGCACGGATAACCTCCTCAACGAGATCGAAACACGCCTCGCGCAAGACACCAAAACATTTCGGATTATATTGCCTGTCGATGAAGGCGCAGTGCTGCATTGGCTTTACGAGAATGCTGAAATTCTCGAACGTCATGATCGCGACGAGGGGGTCATCGAAACCCTTGTCCGCGTGACGCCAGAGCGGGAGTCGCGCCTGCTTTTACGCTGTCCGCGCGCCAAACGGGTAGTATAGGCGTTTACGGCGCTTTGCCTAATTTTACTTTGGCTTCTTGCCAAAGAGCTTCCATCTCTTCGAGAGAGGCGCCCTTAATTGCCTTATTTCTCGATTGAAAATCTTTTTCTATATAATTGAAACGTCGTGAGAATTTAGAATTAGCGGCACGCAATGATTGCTCGGGATCAACTTTGAGGTGGCGGGCGAGATTGACCACCGCGAACAGCAAATCACCGATTTCCTCGGCGATTTCTGATTGTGCGCCAGACGCCATGGCGTCTTTTATTTCAGCCGTTTCTTCTTCGATTTTCTCGAGAACCACCATAGGATCGTTCCAGTCGAAACCGACCTTGGAAGCCTTCGACTGGATCTTCTCGGCGCGGGTAAGCGCAGGAAGTGCCTCAGGCACACCATCGAGAACCGAGGCGGGCTCATCGCTATCTTTATAGCCCGCGGCCAGACGGGCAGCGCGCTTCTCGGCTTTCTCTTCCGCCTTGATGTCATCCCACAAGGTCTTTACCGCCTCAGGCGATGCTGCATCCTTTGCTCCAAAGACATGAGGATGACGCCGGATCAGTTTTTTGGTTATGGCTTCTACGACGTCGGGGAAGGCGAAGAGTTGCGCTTCCTCGGCCATGCGGGAATGGAAAATGACCTGCAATAAAAGGTCGCCCAATTCGTCTTTAAGATCGACCATGTCGTGCCGCTCAATCGCGTCAATAACCTCATAGGCTTCTTCAATCGTGTATGGCGCGATGCTTTCAAAGGTCTGTTCAATATCCCAGGGACAACCGGTTACCGGCGTTCGTAACGCCGCCATAATCGCAATCAAATCCTGAATGTCTTTTCCGGCTTTGGGGGACGGCATCGGGTGGTTTTCCTTGTGACCTTGGCCTGATCTTTAATTCGCATAAGAAACATTATGGAACTAAAATGATATGTTATTTATTACAGAACGTTATCGCCAATAAAACACACAATGATTGCACGTCTATACGGCACCACTCACCGTAATTTTCATGCCATCAAAGGCGGGCTCGATGTGATCAGGAAGCGTTGCCTTCAACGCCTCGTAGTCCAGATCGACATGAAGATTTGTGAGAATGGCGCGCTTGGGCTTCATGCGCGCAATCCATTCCAACGCTTCAGCAACCGTCAAATGAGATGGATGCGGCCTATGCCTCAACGCGTCGATGATCCAGACATCAAGCCCCTCAAGGACATGGACGCTCTCTTCAGGTATCGCATGGAGATCCGGCGTATAAGCGACATTGCCGAAGCGAAATCCGAGAGCGTCAATATCTCCATGATGGACCTCGAATGGGTTCGCATGAATTTCGCCGCCAGGACCTTCGACCACAATCTCATGGCCTTTTGTAATCCGCATTTCGCGCGTGATCGGCGGATATTCACTGCCTATGGGTGTTTCAAAACAGTAACCAAACCGCTGGCGAACAATTAGCGATGTCCGCTCATCCATATAGACCGGCATCAAACGGCGCATGTGAAGAACCGCTGGCCGCACGTCATCAATGCCATGAGTATGGTCAGCATGGTCATGCGTTATGAGAACGGCATCAATACGGTCGAGACCGACTGAGAGCACCTGTTCACGGTGATCCGGAGGCAGATCAACCACCACAACCGTCTTGCCGTGAGGGCCCGCTTTCTCGAGTAGAATTGAACAGCGGCGACGCCTGTTTTTCGGATTATTGGGATCGCACGCGCCCCAGCCAGCAACGGGGCGTGGCACGCCGCCTGAGGATCCGCATCCGAGAATGGTTAGTGTTAACGTCATGCGACACTCTGCTCTTGAAGGGGTCGACGGGCCTTCGAAAACAAGCGGAAGAAATTGTCCGTCGTGTGACGCGCGAGCTCATCCACGGATAAGCCTTTAACAGCGGCTAATGTCGCGTGTGTCTCCGTCACGAAGGCCGGCTCATTCCGTTTACCGCGATGGCTCTGCGGCGCGAGATAAGGGGCATCGGTTTCAACCAGCAGATGTTCAAGCGGAACCGCAGCCGCAATAGCGCGAAGCTCATCAGATTTCTTGTAAGTTAGGATCCCAGAGAAGGACACGTAAAACCCGAGCGCTATACCCGCTTCGGCAAGACGTTGTCCTGATGAAAAACAGTGGAGAACCGCTTTAAAGGCGCCCTTCCCCATTTCATCTTCCAATGTCGCGATCATTGCATCATCAGCGCTGCGCGAATGAATTACCAAAGGAAGCCCGGTGATACGCGCCGCTGCAATCTGCTTCCGAAACACGTTATCAGCACGATCGGGAGCGACGCGATCATAAAAGAAATCGAGACCTGCCTCACCAATCGCAATACATTTCGGATGTTGAGCTAACTCAACATATGTCTCAACCGGCAAATCAGGTTCTTCATTTGCATGCAAAGGATGCGTTCCAACTGAGCACCAAATATCGGCGTCGATTTCAGCTATCGCTTTGATGCGTGAAAAATGCTTCACCTCCGTTGATATCGTCAACATGGTTTTGACACCCGCTTCTTTCGCGCGCGCAATGATTGCATCGCGCTCGCCTTCAAACGGCGGAAAATCAAGATGGCAGTGGCTGTCGACAATCATGATAATGCAATACTCAATTCGTCAAATCGCCTTCGGTCTCAACATAGCGCGGGAAAATGGCTTGCGGTGTTGGCAAGAGAGTCCCGGCTTCTACGCGTGCTTCGGCTTTCATGAACGTGAAATCACGAGATGATGGCTCAACAGATAAAAGATCGAGAAGTTTCGCGGAAGCCTGAGGCATAAAGGGTTGCGTCATGAGACCCACAAGGCGTAATGTTTCAAGCGTGACCGCCAAAATAGTTTCAAAACGAGCAAGATCGGTCTTGCGCTTGGCCCATGGCTCTTCGCCGGCAAAATAACGATTAGCATCAGCAACCACGCGCCAAATGTCAGCAAGTATATGGTGAAGCGCAAAATCTTGAATTGATTTTCGTGCTTTATCGGCAAGCGCATAAGCATCGCCCAAGATCACGCGATCCTGTTCAAGGAGATCGCCAAGCTTAGGCATTTTCCCCTCAAGATTTTTCGCAATCATCGAGAGTGAACGTTGTGCCAAATTGCCAAGGTCATTGGCAAGATCAGCATTGATGCGATTAACGATGGCCTCATGCGAATAATTGCCGTCTTGTCCAAACGGAACTTCGCGCATGAAGAAATAGCGCAGCTGATCAACGCCGTAATGTTCAGCGAGAGAAAATGGGTCGATCACGTTACCAACCGATTTCGACATTTTTTCGCCGCGATTAAACAAAAAGCCATGACCAAAAACACGTTGGGGTAAAGGTAACCCCGCAGACATCAAAAAGGCCGGCCAATAGACGGCATGAAAACGAATGATATCTTTACCGATGATGTGAACATTGGCGGGCCAATACGCTGCACGCGCTGCGTTTCCATCAGGCCAACCGGTTGCGGTGATGTAATTGGTCAGAGCATCAACCCAGACATACATCACATGTTTCGGATCACCGGGAACCTGAATGCCCCAATCAAAGGTCGTACGACTGACCGAGAGATCACGTAGGCCCGATTTTACAAAACTAAGAATTTCATTTTTGCGTTCAGCCGGACCAATGAAATTCGGTATGGAGTCATAGAGCGCTAAGAGACGATCTTGATAGGCAGACAGACGGAAAAAATAACTCTCCTCCTCTACCCATTCAACGGGCGTGCCCGTTGGTCCGCGACGAATTCCATCGCCGCCAAGTACCGTTTCATCTTCAGCAAAATAGGCTTCATCACGAACAGAATACCAACCGGCATAACTGTCTTTATAAATGTCACCGGCATCAACCATGCGTTGCCATATCGCTTGACACGCGATTTTATGACGCTCTTCTGTTGTGCGAATGAAATCATCATTCGAGGCATTGAGCGCTGTTGCCATCTCACGAAACACTGCCGCGTTACGGTCGGCAAGCGCTTGCGCGCTCAAACCTTCCTTTACAGCGGTTTGAAGCATTTTCTGCCCATGCTCATCGGTGCCTGTAAGAAAGAACACGTCTTTCCCGTCAAGCCGCATGAACCGCGCTATCGCATCCGTCGCGATCAATTCATAAGCATGGCCAATATGCGGCCGCCCATTCGGATAAGAAATCGCCGTTGTGATAAAAAAGCGCTCTTTGTTCGACATACCAAGAGATCCTATGCGGTCTTAAATTTAAAAGTTCAATTTCAGTTCTAGGTTTTCATCGCGTCCGCGAGATCATTCATCATGGTGATAAAAAACGGTCGGCGATCAAGATTATAGATATCAGTCATACGTGCGTTGACGGTAAATTTTTCCCACAGTTCCGCGAGAGCTCGCAGTGCATGGTGGCCAGATTGAGCGTCCGCACGGCAAGTTGCGGCAATCCATTCATCAACGGTCTCGATAAAGAGCGCAAAGCTGTCAGCGCCATCTTTTTTGGCGAAATGATCAGCCATGGCGAGGAGATGTTTGCGATCTAGATCAGGAAGCCGGGCAAGAGTCGCTTCAATATCATGCACCATCGCCATGCGTTCAGCATCGAGATAAGTCATAGCACGTTTTACCGAACCCCCACCACGTCGCGCGGCATCGCTCAAAAGCTTTTGATCTGTAACTGATGAGTGAGACGAGAGCGCTGTTACAATCTCGGTCTCGGACAAAGGTTTAAAGCGCACCATGTGACAGCGTGAGCGAATGGTCGGTAAAAGTCTTCCCGGATTATGTGACACCATCAAAAAGAGCGAACGTGGTGGCGGTTCTTCGAGCATTTTTAAAAGTGCATTCGCAGCGCTTGATTTCAAATCATCAAGCGAGTCGATGATGGCAATCTTCCAACCGCCCTCGCCTGCGGTTGACGAAAAGAAGCCGAGCATCTTCCGTACATCTTCAACCGGAATGGCGCCCGATTTTGTTTTCTTCTCGCCGTCACTTTCCGACTCAAGAAAAAACAAATCCGTATGCGCACGCGCGGCTACTCGACGTGCGGCGGAATTGTCTGATGATACATCAAGCGTTTGCGCGTGGCTCACGGAAGCACTTGATGCATCAGGGTTGGCGAGAAGAAAACGCGCCGCTCTCAACGCAAAGCCCGCTTTACCGATGCCCTCTAACCCCGCCAATATCCATGCATGGGGCATACGTCCCGAACGATAAGCATCGAGAAAGCTTGTTTCAATGGCATCATGGCCAATGAAATGCGTATCATGCGTATCGGGCTGAATGGCGACCGCAGCTTTACTAGCTGATGAAATGGGTTTTTTGCTCATACGCGTTTTCCCCGCTCAAGAGAAAAACGCTCAGAAATCGCCGTCCAGATTTCTTGTTCAATCGTGGCTTCATCGCCTTCAGCAGAAATAACTATAATCCGTTGCGGATCGGCGCGCGCTAAATCGAGAAAACCTTGCCGCAATTTTTCGTGAAAGCCGAAATTTTCTGATTCAAAACGATCGGCATGATTTTCTCCGCGACGAGCGGCCGCCCGCTGCATCCCGACGTCCGTGGGAATATCAAGAAGCAATGTCAGATCCGGTTTTGTGTCAGCCACGACAAGCAATTCTAAAGCATCAAGCGTCGCTTTCGGCACCGCCCCCAAAACACCTTGATAGACGCGTGTTGAATCAGAAAAACGATCACACAACACAAACTCACCACGCATCAGCGCGGGGCGAATACCTTGTACCAAATGATTGGCACGCGCCGCGTAAAACAAAAGCGTTTCCGTCAGCGCATCAAGCGGCGGTCTTTGGCCATCAAGGATCAAGTTGCGGATAAGCTCAGCGCCGGGCGTGCCGCCCGGTTCACGCGTGATATGACAGGCAACCGAGAGCGCCTCGAGCCGCGTTTTCAGGCGCCGGATCTGAGTAGTTTTTCCCGCCCCCTCACCGCCTTCAAACGTGATGAAAGAACCTCTGGTGCCAAGCGCCGCCATGCCGCTTTCCAAAAACACAATAGAACCCCGTCAACAGCCGACAGGGTCGAGTCAATTATGGATGTTCTTTCGCTGACGACGCGCAGGAGCGCAATAGGCTAGCGCAGTTGGAAGGTCTTTTGTGCCTTAAGCCCGTTAAAAGCCGTCGTCGTAGGCGCGAATGTCCCCGTCGGCAGATAGAACATGCCATCCGGGCGCGGCACCGGCATCGGAGGCATGCTGGCGGTCTGCACAACTTCATCCGCTTGCGCCATCGGTGCAGCCAAAACAGGCTTTGCGGAAATCAGGCTGACCGTGCGCACAGGCTGCGGGCGCGGCACCGGAAACGGGATCTCCCCGTCAACAAAGCTTTCCGCATCCAAAGAAGCGACAAGTTCTGGCATGGCAGGCTCGGCAGCGACCAACTCAGCGTCGATAGCCCCATCGGCCGATGCCACCTGGATCGGCGCGCGCGCATCACCAATCAGCATGGCGGGCTTGCCGTCCGTCCGGAGACTGGCAAGCAGTTTCCGGTCATCACTTCCCTCGAGCGGGGCTTGGCCGAGATAATCGACCTTCACCTTCGCCGTGCCCATGGTGCGGAAGGCCAAGGCCTTTGCCACCGGCTCGGACACATCGATCAATCGTTTAGAATGGAACGGTCCGCGATCATTCACACGCGCGATGATCGAGCGGCCATTTGTAACATTGGTTACGCGGATATAGCTCGGCATCGGCAGCGTCCGATGCGCGGCGGTAATCGATTCCGTATCGAATAACTCACCATTAGCGGTTTTCCGGCCATGGAAATCGGCGCCGTACCAGGAGGCCGTACCCGTGGCCGAATAGGTCTTCGGCACAGACGGCACATAGGTTTCGCCGGCAATCACATAAGGTTTGCCCACTTTGGCGTAGCCGCCGCCCTTGGGCACATCCTCACCCTCGGCCACCATGCGGGGGCTGGGGCTCACGCCATATTTCGGGTCGATCTGGGCCATTTTGGCAGGGCCACAGGACACAAGGCCAAGCGCCAGAGCCGCGATGATCGAGACTACCCCAACACTGCGCGCCAAACCAAGAGGCGCTGAAGCGTGTTGAGAAGCGGACGGCTGCTGGGGGAGAAATTTTGAATTCAAAAGCTTGTTCTTTCAATTCACCAAGGACGGGCTAAGGGAACCGGACAACACCGATACGCTTGCAAGGATACTCAAATAAGGCGCCTCACGCCTTGGTGGGATGGACCGTAGATACGCGTCGAACAGTGGG
>CAWUMH010000031.1:0-18408 GCA_963923565.1 uncultured Alphaproteobacteria bacterium | reverse complement strand
GTAAAGCGCGGCCGGGCGATCTTGGTGTGGATGCGATGCATATCAATCTGCACAAGACGTTCTCAACGCCCCATGGCGGCGGTGGGCCAGGCTCCGGTCCGGTTGTATTGTCAGAACGATTGGCACCTTTCGCGCCGGTTCCTTTCATCCGCAAAACGGGGGACGGCCTTCAACTCGTTGAGGACCAAGCGGAAGCTAACCAACATGGCGCGCATCCGTTCGGACGCATGACAGCGTTTCATGGCCAGATGGGCATGTATGTGCGCGCCTTGTCTTACATGCTGTCGCATGGTGCGGATGGTATGAAACAGGCTTCCGAAGACGCGGTGTTAAATGCCAATTATGTGCGCGCCTGTCTTGCTGATCTCATGTCGCTGCCTTTCGGCAACAAGCCGTGCATGCACGAAGTCTTGTTTGATGACACATGGCTCAAGGACACCGGCGTTTCGACGCTCGACTTCGCCAAAGCCATGATTGATGAGGGCTATCATCCGATGACGATGTATTTCCCGCTCGTCGTGCATGGGGCGATGTTGATTGAACCGACGGAAAGTGAAAGCCGCGCGTCGCTTGATCTCTTCATAGCAACCTTGCGCGATCTTGCGATTGCCGCGAAACGCGGCGACACCGAACGCTTTACCGGCGCGCCCTATCATGCGCCGCTGCGGCGTTTGGATGAAACGCGTGCGGCCCGCTCGCCGGTGCTCAAATGGACACCGCCTAAGCCCATCCTTGAGGCTGCGGAATAATCGACGCGATGACAAGAGGACGGAGGGGCGGCCCAAAGCTTGCCCCTCCCCTCAGGCCGAATCGCAGGCTAGAGTGCCGCGGTCATGGCTGAAAAACCCGAAACCAATCTTGCGGAATGGTCCGTCTCCGAACTCTCGGGCGCGTTAAAGCGCATGCTTGAGGGCGAGTTCGGCCATGTGCGTATTCGCGGCGAAGTAACGGGTTATCGCGGACCCCACTCCTCGGGCCATGTTTATTTCTCGATCAAGGACGCGACGGCAAAAATCGATGCGGTGATCTGGAAAGGCGTTTTCGGTCGCATGCGCTTTCGCCCCGAAGAGGGGCTCGAAGTTATCGCCACCGGCAAAGTCACATCCTATCCGCTGAAATCGAGCTATCAGATCGTCATCGATTCAATGGAACCCGCCGGTGTCGGCGCGCTTCTCGCGCAACTTGATGAAAGGCGCCGCCGCCTCGAAGCGGAAGGTCTCTTTGATCCTGCGCGTAAACAGCTTCTGCCCTTTCTCCCTCAGGTCATCGGCGTTGTGACATCGCCGACGGGTGCGGTGATCCGCGATATTCTCCATCGTCTTGATGATCGCTTTCCGCGTCATGTGATCGTGTGGCCTGTACGTGTACAAGGTGAAGGCAGCGCGGAGGAAATTGCACGTGCGATTGAAGGCTTCAACGCCTTCCCTGAAGAGGGCACGATTCCAAAACCTGATTTGTTGATCGTCGCGCGCGGGGGCGGATCGCTTGAAGATCTCTGGAGCTTTAATGAAGAGATCGTCGTGCGTGCCGCCGCGAGCAGTATGATTCCATTGATTGCTGCGGTCGGTCACGAAACCGATACAACGCTCATAGATTTCGCTGCCGATCGACGCGCGCCCACACCAACTGGTGCTGCGGAAATGGCGGTACCCGTAAGGCTTGATCTTCTCACGCAAACCAATGATCTTGGCCGCCGCAACGCGCTCTCCGCGCGTCGTTTGCTCGATAGACGCAAAGCAGATCTGCGTGCGGCCTTCCGCGCCCTGCCGTCGCCGGATGCGCTTGTGGCTATTCCTCGCCAAAGACTTGATCTTGCGAGCGAACGTCTGGGGCGCGGACTTGAACGAAATGCCGCACGCCATCGCACGCGGCTTACGGATCTGTCGCGCCGCTTGTTGAAGCTCTCGCCGCAAGCACGGCTCTCTGGCTATCGCGCCCAAATCGGCGGATTGCAGGGACGGCTTGGCGCAGCACGCGGCGCCATTCTGAGAGCTGAACAGCAACGGCTCACCCGCGAGCGTGAAAAACTCGTTGAGCTTTCCGCGCGGGCCCGCAAAGGACTCGACCGGATTTTTGAGCGCAAACGCACAAGACTTCTCGGTTTGACGCCGCTTTTGAAGAGCTTGTCTTACCAAGGTGTGCTGGAACGTGGCTTTGCGCTCGTTCTTGATGCCAAAGGCGCGCCTATTCGCGCGGCCAAAGCCATCAAATCGGGTGACGAACTCGCGCTTCGCTTTGCCGATGGCACCATCGACGCGATTGCGAAAAGCAAATCAAAAGCGTAAAGATACGGGATCATGTTGAACCGGATCGACCCCTCAGTCTCGCGCGATGAAGCCGTTGTTGAATTTCTCGACGGCGATTTTCGCGTCATTAAACCAGGGAAGTTCGTGCGCTGCGCCATCACCAAAGAGCCCATCCCGCTTGATGAGTTGCGCTATTGGAATGTCGCACGCCAGGAAGCCTATGCGAGCCGCGATGCCGTATTGATGGGTATGGGCGTTAAAGCTAAACCCTAAATCAACAGGCCTTAGATCAATCGGCTTTTCAAAATTTTTATAAGCGCTTCTTCATGATCGAAGACGAGCGTAACCGGTAAGACCGCAATCTTGTCTGCAAGGTCAGGCGCAGCCGCAACAATACGCACATGATCTTTCGCCGTTGTGACCGGCAACGCATGAAGACGACGCGCTTCGGCAAGAAGACGTTCAATCTCGATGCGTGAAAAGGGATGGTGATCCGGAAAGGAGTCCATCTTTGTGAGGTTCACACCACAGCCGTTTAATGTGCGCTCGAATTTTTCAGGCCGTCCAATGCCACAAAAAGCGTAGACAGATCGCCCTCTAAGCGAATCAGCCCTCTCTTTGTCAGGAACGAGTTGAGCAAACATCAATCGATCATTGAATGCATGCACGATCTCCTTAGGCGATTGCCCGCCAACACTCACGCATAAATCGACAACCGGAATTTGAGACTTAAGAGGCGCACGCAAAGGACCCGCCGGTAAACAGAGGCCGTTGCCGATGCCTTGGCTCGCATCAATCACAGCAATCGTCAGATCTTTTTGCAACGAGGGATTTTGCATCCCGTCATCCATGATAATGACACTGCCCTGCTGTGCAGCCATAATCGCGCCCGCAACGCGATCATGTGCGACAATGGTTGGGGCAACAGCGGCAAGCAAAAGGGGCTCATCCCCCACATCATGCGGGCCATGCTTTACACCATCAACAAGCACAGGGCCGGAGAGAGCGCCACCATGGCCGCGACTGAGAAAGACCGGCTTTTCACCTTGCGATTTCAAGAGCGCCGCAAGCGCAAGAGCCACTGGGGTTTTGCCCGCGCCACCGGCCACGAAATTACCAACACAAATTAAGGGACATGGTGCCTTCACACCTTTTCGGGCCATACGCGACGCTGCGACCGCTCCATAAAGGCTGGCAAGAGGCGACAAAAGATGCGCAAAAACGCCCGGCTCTTTCCACCAAAAAGCCGGCGCTTTCATCATGGACGATTCCCAAGATGCATTTTTAAAAGATAAGGTGCGATCTCATGCATTGTGCGTCGAAGCGCACCACCGATGGCGGTCAATGCATTCATGCCGCGTTCCGCCACGTCATCGCGTGCTGCAACATCATGGATCAGATGATCAAGTGTTGCGGCGAGATCATCAGCACTATTGATTTGGTAAGCACCGCCTGCCTGCTCAAGCGCGGCATAGACTTCGGTAAAATTGTGAATATGCGGACCATGAATCAAAGCCGCGCCAAGCTTTGCCGGTTCAATCGGATTCTGTCCGCCATGCGGCACAAGTGATCCGCCGAGAAACACAATCGGTGCAACACGATAAAACAAACCCATCTCGCCAATCGTATCGGCGATATATATATCAGTCGCACTATCGGGTTGCAGACCCAATGACCGCTGCGATCCGCGCAATCCCGCACGCGCCGTCGCCGCAAAGATTTCACGCCCTCGTTCAGGATGGCGCGGCGCGATGATGGTCAAAAGATCGGGATAAGTGGCAGTAAGTCTTCGATGCGCGTCGATAGCAAAAAGTTCTTCACCTGCATGGGTTGACGCCGCAAGCCACACCGGACGCCCCCCAATGAATTCATTCATGCTCGCAAGGGCGGCAGGCGATGCCGGTGGCGGTACGGAATCAAATTTCAAATTGCCGGTTACTGTCACACGTGGCGCACCGAGCCTCACAAGGCGCTCCGCATCACCCTGCGATTGCGCGAGACAAAGATCAAAGCGCGTGAAGAGATAATGCGCGAGCGAGCGCAGCTGGTTCCAGCGTCTAAAACTACGCGGCGACATCCGCGCATTTACAAGGACAAGCGGAATATTGCGACGATGCGCCTGACAAATCATGTTCGGCCAAATTTCAGACTCGGCAAAAATTGCAAGATCGGGTCGCCAATGATCGAGAAAGCGATGCACATAGCTCGATACATCAAGGGGCATATATTGATGCGTCGATCCTTCAGGCAAACGATGCGCCAAAACTTGTGCCGATGTAACAGTTCCTGATGTCACAACAACCGAATAATCCTGCGCCGCCAAGGCTTCAATAATGGGGAGAAGTGAAAGGCTTTCGCCGACACTGGCTCCATGAACCCACACGAGCGGACCAGAAGGACGACTGCGTGTTGCTTCACCACGTCTTTCACCAAGCCGCGTGCGATCTTCTTTGTTACGGCGCGAGCGCTCAAGCAACATCATATGAGCAATCGGTCGCGCACTATCAATCAATGCGCGATAGACCCTGTAACTGAACGGTTCGGCTTTCATATGCGATTAGCCCGCAAGGCACGACCCGGATCAACGGTACCTAGATAGGCATAAGCGCGATCATGCATCGCATCGAGGTCGCGCTCCAACTGCAACCGGACTTGTTCTTGCGTTTCGGCATCGGCATCGCGACTGATCATAATGGCATCGCCAACCGCAATAGCTCCACGCCCGAAGGGAAGACAAATGCTCGTGCGATCCCAATTATTGAGATCAATTCGGCGCGAGGTCGCGACACAAATTGGTCGGATGGGACGGCCCGACAAACGCGCCAATGCAATAATGCCCTGCACTGCTACACGTGCAGTTTTTGGCGCATCCGGCGTCATCGCAACAATATAGCCCTCATCAAGTGCACCGATCATAGCACGTAATCCGGCAGCACCGCCTTTTTCATTTTTCTGTTTTTGTGACCCACCCGAAGCACGGATGGGGGTCATACCCATGCGCTCACAGGCTTCAGCAACAACAGCACCATCACCATGACGCGTGATCAAAACGGCAACTTTCGCGCCCTCCCACATGGCGAGCGGGATCATAAAATTTTGTCCGTGCCAAATTGCGCAAATAAAAGAGTCGGCGCGTTTCAGCGTTTCAACACTATTGGGATCAAGCCATGTAAATCGCGTTGTCAGGCGAACAAATTTCAAATAGCCCGCAAGAACCGCCCCGATTGCAGCTTGAATACGCGGGTACCGGGCGATCCGTTTCAACATCAGAAAACAAACAATCGATGATCAGTGCTTGTCATCGGCCGAAGAACGCGGATCGAGCAAACGATGAAGATGCACAACAAAGTAACGCATATGAGCATTGTCGACCGTTGCCTGTGCTTTGGCTTTCCATGCGGCATGAGCCGACGCATAATTCGGGAAAATGCCGACAATGTCGAGCTTTGAGAGATCGGTGAAATCCATACCATCGAGATCCACAAGTTCACCGCCGAAAACCAGATGGAGCAATTGCTTGCCCTGTGCAGGGGATGTAGTCGCAGACATCGGTCGATCCTTCCTCAATTCGTCAATTCTTTGCGGCATCGGCCTAATTTGTAATCAAGGCCTCATCCGAACAGCGTGGGCAGGACATGCCGCACCGCAGCATCAAGTGCAAGCCCCGCAAAAAGGAGGAGTCCGGCATTGCGGTTTGATCGGAAAAGCCGGAGCGCCAAAGCCCCATCCTCTAGCCGGATTTTCAGCGCCTGAGAAAAGAGATGGGCGGAAAACAACGCGGCAGCTCCATAAGCGACCCAGCCCGCACCGGCGGTAAAAATCGCTACAAATGTGAAAATAGTTGTGATTCCGTAGAATATACCAACCGCTAAAGGGGTTTTTGAGCCAAAAAGGCGGGCTGTCGAGCGAATACCGGCAATGGCATCATCCTCAATATCTTGGACGGCATAGATTGTATCGTAGCCCATTGTCCACGCGATGGCCGCGCCATAAAGCCAGATGGCGGGCGCGGCAAGCGTGGCTTCAGCCGTCGCCCAGCCCATCAACGCACCCCAGGAAAATGCGAGTCCGAGCACGGCCTGCGGCCATGAGGTGATCCGCTTCATGAAGGGATAAATGAGCACCGGCAGCATCGACAAAAAGCCAAGCCCGATTGCAAAATGATTGAAGGACAAAAGGACGAGTAGTCCAACCAAACATTGCAACGCGCAAAAAAGCGCGGCGGCTTTGACGCTGATCTGTCCTGAAGCAATCGGACGAGACCGCGTGCGGGCGACACGCGCATCGAGATCGCGATCGACAATGTCATTATAAGTTGAGCCCGCGCCACGCATCGCAACAGCGCCGATCAAGAACAGTAAAAGATCAGAAAGTGAAGGAGCGCTCTTGTCCTGATAAATCGCTACAAGCGCTGCAGACCACCAACAGGGAAGAACGAGAAGCCACCATCCGATTGGTCGATCGATACGCGCTAATCTTAAAAAAGGGCGAGCCCATGGCGGCGCAAAATGATCAACCCAATTCCCGCGTTGCGCATCGGGAATTGCGCGGTCCATCAAATCATTCATGCGTTAGAGAGCACCTTGCGGCAATTTCATATCGCCACCGAGAACAGCATCACTACCGCCAAAGGGCGCGGGTGCACCACCACCATTTTTTTGCGCCTTTTTCATATCTGCTGCGGCTTTACAGGCGTTTTTCTTACCCGTGTCGATGTCGTTTTGTTGGTTCTTCAAACTTGCAGCAAGATCTTCAGGCGCACGGCACCATGCGCCGTCGCGCTCGACAGCAGCGGTAGCTGTGACATTGAGCTTTGATAGTTTTGTGAAAGCTGCACAGGCTTGATCAGCTGTCGGCTTTTTCTCGCGATAGGCTTGGACTTCTTGAATAATCTGCGCGCGGCCCGTGAGAACTTTACCCAAAGCTTGGCAGGGATCATCGGCGGCAGAAGCACCAGAACCGAATGATGCACTCAATAAAGCAGCCAAAATAACCAGGCCCGCTCCGCTCGACTTCAGTCCAACTGCCCGCATCCTATACCGCCCCTTGCGATGGTTCGCCTGCGGAAAGCCTCTATCAGCTTCGCCGCCCCTCAATCAATCGATAGCGAAAAACCCTTTACAGGCCCTTTATGGCGACGGTATGGCCCCCTGCAGAGGGATTTTGACCCTCACGGACGGAGAGACGAGCGTGCCCGATTATGATTTCAGGACTCCGCGCCTCTTCGTCGAGAGTGCTTTGCGCGCCGACGATATGCTGATGCTCGAGCGCGACCAGAGCCATTATCTCATCCATGTACTCCGGCTGCAGCCCGATGATGCAGTGCTGACTTTCAATGGGAAAGACGGTGAATTTCTCGCGCGGATTGCTGAAACGAGCAAAAAGGGCGCAAAATTAGCCGTTATTCGTCAAACGCGGCCGCAACCACCGCGGGGGCGTATTGAATTCCTGTTCGCCCCTCTTAAACAGGCGCGCCTTGATTATCTTGTCCAGAAAGCGGTCGAAATGGGAGCCGACCGGATTGGCCCCGTCATCACCCAGCACACGCAAGTGACCCGCCTCAACCGCGACCGGCTTTTTGCCAATATGATCGAAGCGGCCGAACAATGCGGCATTCTCGCTGTCCCGGAGCTTCTGCCGGAGCGCAAACTCGACACCGTCCTCGAGTCCTGGGACACAAACCGCACGCTGATCTTCTGCGATGAGCGCGCCGAGATCGCCAATCCGCTGGCCGCCTTGCAAAAACCAGCGAAGGGTCCGGTCTCTGTCCTGATTGGGCCGGAGGGCGGCTTCTCCGCCGAGGAGCGACAAAAAATATTGAAGATTCAGTCTATTATCGCCTTATCCCTTGGTCCGCGTATTTTGCGGGCCGATACAGCGGCCGTTGCTGCGCTTGCGCTTGTGCAAACCACTTTGGGTGACTTCGGGTAAAACGGATTGCACTGCAGCATCTTAGCCCCTAAGGAGCCAGTCCCGGGCGCTTGGCTCGGGATGCTTTTGAAAGGCGCCCATGGCCCGCGATGTTTCCGATGAGACCCCGATTGAGAGTCGCGACACCCTAATCGCCTATCTCGAGGCGGGCGCGAAGCCGAAAGACGCGTTTCGCATCGGCACGGAACACGAAAAATTTCCGTTCCGTCCGAAGACCCATGCGCCGGTGCCTTATGAAGGCACGAAGGGAATCGAAGCGCTGCTGCTCTCGATGAAGGATCGCACCGGTTGGGATCCGATCCACGACAAAGACAAAATCATTGGCCTTTTCGATCCGAAAGGTGGCGGGGCCATCTCGCTTGAACCCGGTGGACAATTTGAATTGTCAGGTGCGGCGGTTAAATCCCTGCACGAAACATCGAACGAACTCGATCAGCATTTCAAAGACGTCTTCGCCGCGGGTGAAGAATTAGATATCGCCTTTCTGGGCCTCGGTATGAGTCCGCAGTGGACGCGCGCGGAAACGCCTACCATGCCGAAAAGCCGTTATGCGATCATGACGCGCTATATGCCGAAAGTCGGCAAGCTCGGTCTCGATATGATGTATCGCACCTCGACCGTGCAGGTGAATCTCGATTTCTCATCTGAAGCGGATATGGTTTTGAAGCTCAAAACCTCTGTGGCTTTGCAACCGATTGCCACGGCGCTGTTTGCGAATTCGCCTTTCACCGAAGGGCAATTGAACGGTTTCAAATCGATGCGTTCAGCGATCTGGCTTGATACGGATCGCGACCGCACGGGCATGATGCCTTTCGCCTTTGAAAGCGGCATGGGTTTTGAACGTTATGCAGACTGGGCACTCGATGTGCCGATGTATTTCTTGAAACGCGGCCATGATTATATTGATGTCGCAGGCACATCATTCCGCGATCTGATGGCCGGGAAACATCCCGCCGTTCCCGGCGAAAGACCCGTGCTGTCCGACTGGGTCAATCACCTCTCAACAATGTTTCCGGAAGTGCGTTTGAAGCGTTATCTTGAAATGCGCGGCGCCGATGCCGGATCTAAACCCATGCTCAATGCGCTCTCCGCTTTCTGGGTTGGATTGCTTTATGATCAAACTGCGTTAGACGCCGCATGGGATGTTGCGAAATCATGGACGCTTGAAGAGCGTGAGATGTTGCGCCGTGAAACACCGAAAGGCGCGCTTGAAACAAGTATCCGCCGTATGTCAGTTGCGAATGTTGCCAAAGAGCTTGTGAAGATCGCCGAATATGGTCTCGAACGCCGCGCACTTAAAAACGCCAAAGGCGATAATGAGACTCTTTTCCTGGAGCCTTTGCGTGACATCCTCGCGCGCGGAAAAACGCAAGCTGACGAGCTCATTACGCTCTTCTCGAACGACTGGAAACGTGACGTTACGCCCGTCTTCGACTATGCGCGCTATCGCTGACGCACGAAGAAGCATTTATTTCTTGAACATATCCTGCATGGCTTTGAGATAGTCGGCTTGCGCTGACTGTCCCGCCTTCATGAAACTCTCGAACATCTGCATACCCAATTTCGAGGGATCTTGTGTGGATGCGGTTTCTTTATCTTTATCAGGTGCCAAACCCATCATTGCCGCCATCATGCCGCCGATCGCTTCACCCATGGCATGCCCTGTGTCATCGCCGGATGGAGCCTTACTCGCTGTATTTGAAAATTGATTAGCGGCTGTCGCAAAGCCACTTGCAAATGCCGGCATGATGTCATTGAAAAACGCTTCATTCATACCCGATAGTGCGGCGGCTTGGCGGGCAACGGCCCGCTTGATTTCTGGTGACGAGAAAAAACTCTCAAACGGATTGCCAACAGGCGGACGCCCTGCACCAAACACAGTCTGCGCAAATCCATTCATCATGGTTGCGGGCATCAAGGCTTCAAGCGCGCGATGCATATCGGAATCGCCTAAGCCCAACCGTCGCGCGACATCGCGCATAGCTTCCGTGCCTTCGACAATTTTCAACCATTCCTGATAGGTCATCATCAGCCAGCCCTCCCCTTAGCGTTTTTATCTTACGCTTACGATAACGCTTCTTTGTCCCACCGCTTGGCAATGCGATCGACGACTTTGTAAGCGGCCCAAACGCCCGCTACACCGAAAAACACAGCACCCAGTGCTTGACCTGCAAGCGCGCCTTTCGCGCCATACCATTCAGCGCCAAGAAGCGCGAAAGGCACGGTGCCAATGGTCGATTTCCCCCAATTGAACACGGTTGCCAATGTTGGCGCACCAAGATTGTTGAAGGACGCATTTGCAACGAATAGTGCGCCGTGAAAAATCCAACTGCCCGCGATGAAAAAACAAAAATAGGTGATGAGATCGGCTGTATCGGCGCTCACATGGAAAATGAATGATATTTCTTTATGCGCCAAAGCGAGTATCGCCCATGCAGCAATGATGCTGATCGTTGAAAACAATAAACCGTCAGTCAATGTCATACGCACACGCACAATATTTCGTGCGCCGAGATTTTGCCCGATGATCGGACCAATCGCCCCCGAAAGCGCAAAGACCGAACCAAACGCAACCGGTATCAACCGCGTGACAATCGCATTCGCAGCAACCGCTTCATCGCCATAAGGTGCAAGCACCGCGGTCATGAATGCACCTGCAGCGGGCCCCGCGAGATTTGTAAGCACTGCCGGCAACGCAATGCCAAACAAGGACGGCATGTCTTCAAAGATTTCCATCACAGACGGTACGCGCACGAGATCATGCACGCGAAACGCGCCATGATAACCGACAAGACAAAAGACAAGGCGCGAACAAATCGTCGCCATCGCCGCGCCATCGGTACCAAAACCAAAACCGAAAATAAAAAGCGGATCGAGAAACACTGAAGCGATGGCACCCGCAAGCGTGACATACATGGAACGCCGCGCGTCACCGGCTGAACGTAACAAGCCGGACAAGGCCATGCCAATGCCGAGAATGACATTGGACGGCATGGCGATCATCAAGAAGCGATAGGCGACCCCCGCGGTTTCACCTTCCGCACCCAAGAGACGCAAAATCGGATCAAGCGCACTCATAATGCCGATGGTGACAATCAAAGCCGCGAAAGCCGCAATCGCGAGGCTGGTACCACCTTGGCGTCGTGCGCGTTCGCGATCACGTGCACCAAGAGATCGGGATACAAGCGCTGTCACACCGATCATCATACCCACATTGGCTGAGGTCGAGAAAAACATCACGGCCGTGGCATAGCCAACGCCCGCGGTGAAATTCACATTGCCAAGCCAAGACACATAAAGAAGCGACAAGAGATCGACAGCGAAAATCGAAATCAGTCCGATGGCGCCGCTCGCTGACATCACAAGCACGTGACGTTTAATGGAGCCGTAAGTGAATTTGCCCGCCGTGCTTGGGGCTGTGTCCGGGCGAGCGTTTGAGTCGTTCATGGCTGCAAATCCGCATGAAGCACCCGCGCCGTCAAGGGCATGCAATGATTACTCATGTTAAGAGGGCTCCTTGATAGGCACCCCTTTGATCGAAATCGCTTCGCGAAAGCCGCTATAACCCGCAAAGACATGTCCATCGAGGCCCGCCTCTTGCGCGCCTGCAACATTGACCGCGAGATCATCGACGAAAAAGGCAACCTCCGTTTTGACATCGAGTCTCTTGCACACGGCGCGAAAAATCTCCGGATCGGGCTTCGCGAGGCCCAATTCTGCCGAGACGTAAAGATGCTTCCCAAAAAGAGGACGCAATGCGGGGAACAGTGCATCAAGCGTCTCAGCCAGAAGCCGGTCATTATTGGTGAGCAGTGCGAGCTGATGATTTTGACCAAGCTCTTTGACCAGGTCGAGCATCGCCTGATCCGGGACCATCGACAGGCGGCGGGCCTCAACCCATTCTGCGCGGGTCAGGGGGCAACCAAGACGGCGGCCAAATTCTCCCAGATAGTCATCAGCCGAAAAATCGCCCCGGTCGGCGCGGTCGAGAAAATCCGTCTGCCAAATCGCGGCATGGATTTCTGCCTCCGACCGTCCCGACAGACCCGCCAGCGCCTCGATGCGCAGCCCCACGTCATAGGTGCACAGGACATCATCCATATCGAAAATAAAGGCCTCAATCGGCATGGCGGGATCCTTCAAACAGGGAAAACGGGACGCATCGCTTGACCTCTTGTCGCGCGCGCCTCACAAACAGGCAAGTTTTCTCCGTTCGGACCCTGTCATGGCCTTCAAACCGCCGCTCACGATCCTGCTCTGCGCCCCGCGCGGCTTTTGCGCCGGGGTCGTGCGCGCAATTGATGTTGTCGAGACGGCGCTGAAGACCTATGGCGCGCCGGTCTATGTCCGGCACGAAATTGTCCATAATCGTTTCGTCGTTGATGATCTCAAAAAGAAGGGCGCGATCTTCGTGCGCGAGCTCGATGAGATTCCTGAAACCGAAGCGCCGGTTATCTTCTCCGCACATGGCGTGCCGAAATCAGTTCCTGCAGAAGCGACGCGGCGTAATTTTTTTGCGATCGATGCCACCTGCCCGCTTGTCACAAAAGTTCACCGCGAAGCCGAAATTCATCACAAGCGCGGGCGAACAATTTTGCTTGTCGGTCATAAAGGCCATCCGGAAGTCGTGGGCACAATGGGGCAATTGCCGGACGGTGCCGTTACACTGATCGAAACACTTGATGATGTGAACGCGCTTCCTGCAAGCGATGGCGCGTCTCTCGCCTTCGTCACGCAGACCACGCTCTCTGTGGATGACACGCGTGAGATTGTCGAAGCACTCAAACAAAAATTTCCTTTGATCGCGGGACCGCACAAAGAAGATATTTGTTACGCAACCACCAACCGGCAAGAAGCCGTGCGCTCGGTAGCGGGACGATCTGATGCCGTATTTGTCGTCGGCTCTTGGAATTCATCCAATTCACAACGCTTGCGTGAGACCGCTGAACGTGCAGGCGCGCCGATTGCACGACTCGTCAATCAGGCAAGCGAGATCGCGTGGGACGAGCTTCCCCTTCTGAAAACCATTGCGATAACGGCGGGCGCCTCTGCTCCTGATATTCTTGTTGAGGGAATCATTGATGCCTTTGCAGAACGCTATGAGGTGACGGTTGAAACCGTAACCACAGCGGATGAATCGATGTTCTTCCCTCTGCCGCGCGAATTGCGCGAAAAGGCTGCGGAGTAAATCGTGGCCGTTTATACTGATGTACCCGAGGACGCGCTCGAAAAATTCATCGCGCTCTATGATATCGGTGGCGTTCTATCCTTCAAAGGTATCGCCGAAGGCGTCGAGAACTCGAATTTCCTTCTTCATACTGAAGGCGGCTATTTCATTCTGACGCTTTATGAGAAGCGTGTGAAAAAAGAAGATCTGCCTTTTTTCATCGGCCTCATGGACCATCTCGCAACGCGAGACATTAACTGCCCGCGTCCTGTGCGCATGAAAAGCGGTGAGACACTCGGTGAATTGCAAGGACGGCCTGCAGCGATTGTGACCTTTCTCGAAGGCATGGGCATTGCGCGTCCCAACGCTCATCACTGCCGTGAAGTGGGCGAAGCGCTCGCACGCCTTCATCTTGCCGGACAAGATTACAAAGGCACGCGCGTGAATGCGCTGTCCGTTCAGGGCTGGCGTCCGCTTTTTGATGCTGCAAAAGGTCGCGCGGATACAGTGACTCCCGGGCTTTGCGCGGCGACAGAGACATCACTCACAGCGCTTGAATCGGAGTGGCCGAAAGACCTGCCGCAAGGCGTGATCCATGCGGATCTCTTCACCGACAATGTGTTTTTTCTGAAAGATAAACTCTCAGGCGTGATCGATTTCTATTTCGCTTGCACCGATTATCTCGCTTATGATTTGGCGATTTGTCTCAATGCGTGGTGTTTTGAACTCGATGGTTCATTCAACATCACCAAAGGCCAAGCGATGATCGCAGGCTATCAAGCCGTGCGTGCGCTTGAGCCCCGCGAAGTTGAAGCATTACCTGTTTTATGTCGCGGCGCGTCTTTGCGCTTTATGCTCACACGTCTCGTCGATTGGTTGAATGTGCCACCCGGCGCGCTTGTGCGACCAAAAGATCCGCTTGAATATTATCGTAAGCTTCGCTTCTTCGAAGCCTGCCGTCATGCAGCAGATTATGGTTACACCGCATGAGTGACGAAGTATCTGCTAAGCGCGTGGTCTTGTTCACCGATGGCGCGTGTTCAGGCAATCCGGGCCCCGGCGGTTGGGGCGTATTGATGATTTATGGTGAGGCGCGCAAAACGCTAAATGGCGGTGAAGCGCAGACAACGAATAATCGCATGGAATTAACGGCGGCTATTCAAGCGCTCGAAAGTCTCACGCGCTCCTGCATCGTCGATTTATACACCGATAGCCAATATGTCCGCCAAGGTATCACGCAATGGATGCATTCGTGGAAGCGAAATGGTTGGAAAACTGCTGACAAAAAGCCTGTTAAAAATGCTGATCTCTGGCAAAGACTTGATGACGCGGTGAAACGCCATCAGGTTGAATTTCATTGGGTTAAGGGTCACGCGGGCCATCCCGAAAATGAAGAAGTGGATCAACTCGCGCGTGACGGTATGGCGCCGTTCAAATCCGCGCCGGTCGGCTAACGCACAATGACTTTATCAATTGATCATCCGTTTCTAAACCTTCGCCTTGCGCGCAATGAGGATGGCGTCGGCATGGGCCGTTTGATCGCGCGCATTTTTTCGGATTACGAAAATTGTCCCTTTCTGCCGCATGAGTTTCCGGAACTGGAAGCGCCTGCCGATCATTATCGCGGCAAGAAAAAAGGCGAACTCTGGATTCTAGAAGACTCCCGCGCAGATTCTGCCTTTCCGGTTGCGGGATCACTTGCGATCACGCCGACTTATCATCCCGCACGTTTTGAATTATTCAAAATCTATCTGGCGCATGAGTTTCGCGGCTCCGGTCTTTCGCAAGTGATGCTCAACAACGCGCTTGATTTTGCGCGCGCGCATCATGCCTCCGAAATCATGTTATGGACTGACACACGGTTTCATGCTGGTCATCGGTTTTATGAAAAAGCAGGCTTCGTGCGCGTTGCCGGTATTCGCCAATTGCATGATGCTGCAGAGACATTCGAATTCGGCTATCGAATAGCACTTACACCGATAAAGGGATCATGATGCAAAAGGATCATCACGATCTGTCAATCGGGCCGGTCTTGCTTGCTGTTGCTGCCGTATTTTTCTTCACCTTGCTTGACGGCATTGCGAAGGATTTGGGCGCGCGCCACTCGACAATTGATGTCGTCTCGATCCGTTATGTAAGCGGCCTCGTCTGGTCTGCCGTAGTTGCTGCGGTCTTTCGTCCGCCATGGCCCTCCGCGATTATGGTGAAGGCGCATTCCTTCCGCGCCTTCTTTTATGCGGGCACAAGTTTTCTGTTCTTCTATGCGATCAGCGTCTTGCCCATGGTTGAAACCATGGTGTTCACCTATATCGCGCCGATCTTCATGGCGATTTTGGGCCGCATTCTTTTGAAAGAAAAAGTGCCCGCCTCAACCGCACTGGCCATTCTTCTGTCTTTTGTCGGCATCCTTGTCATTGCTTTCGGCAAAGGGTTTTCGCTTGATCACCTGCAAGGCAGTGTCTTGGGGATCATCGCCGCTCTCGGCTCGGCCGGGACCTATGCGCTCGCCAATGTGCTCTTGAGAGCGCGGGCGGGTGATGACACGATCGCGGGTGTCGTCGTGTTGCAGAATGTTCTCGCCTCGACGCTGGTTCTGCCCTTCGCCTTTCTGATCGGCGACCCGATTGGCGCAATCAAGTCAGAATGGATGCTCGGCCTCGCTATGGGCGCGCTCGGTACAATCGGCCAATTCGCCATGGCCACCGCTCTCCACCGGGCACCCGCCGCCCGCATCGGCACGGTTGAATACACGAATATCATCTGGGCGACCGTGATCGGGATCTTGGCCTTTCAAGAATTCCCCCATTGGACCGTTTATGCCGGGGCCGCACTGATTATCGCGGGTTCGCTCCTGCTTCTGCAGAAGAAAAAGATCTGAAATCCGAATAATTTAAGTGTCCGACGCCTGAAAAGCCAAAATTTCGGCGGGAGCGCCTTGACTCCCTCGCCCCCCCTCCCTATCTCCCGAGCGGATCTGTTAGCACTCACCGGATCCGAGTGCTAACAGGCGTCTAAAAAAGGGGTCTCCCCGAAAACAGTGTCAACGGACCAAAATCTGAAGGAAACACTACATGAAATTCCGTCCGCTTCATGACCGCGTGGTCGTCCGCCGCCTCGATTCAGAGGAAAAGACCAAGGGCGGCATCATCATCCCCGACACCGCCAAGGAAAAGCCGCAGGAAGGTGAAGTCGTCGCCGTCGGCAATGGCGCGCGCGACGAAACCGGCAAGCTTGTGCCCCTCGATGTGAAGAAGGGCGACAAGGTTCTGTTCGGCAAATGGTCGGGCACCGAAGTCAAGATCGACGGTCAAGAACTCCTCATCATGAAGGAGTCTGACATCATGGGCGTGATCGGCAAGTAAGCCGAACCGCGTTTGTTCACTGATCGCTCTCATTTAAGGAAGCTGTAACATGGCTGCTAAACAGGTATTTTTCTCATCCGACGCGCGCGACAGAATGTTGCGCGGCGTTGATATTCTCGCCAATGCCGTCAAGGTCACGCTCGGCCCAAAGGGTCGTAACGTTGTGATCGATAAATCCTTCGGCGCACCGCGCATCACGAAGGACGGCGTCACGGTCGCGAAGGACATCGAGCTTGATGACAAGTTCGAAAATATGGGCGCACAGATGCTGCGCGAAGTCGCGTCAAAGACGAACGACATCGCTGGCGACGGCACCACAACGGCAACCGTTCTCGCCCAAGCCATCGTTCGCGAAGGCGTGAAATATGTGACCGCCGGCATGAACCCGATGGATTTGAAGCGCGGCGTCGATATGGCGACCGAAGTAGCGATCAAGGACATTCAAGCCCGCGCAAAGAAAGTGAAGTCTTCGAGCGAAGTCGCTCAGGTCGGCACGATCTCGGCCAATGGCGATGCGCTCATCGGCAAGATGATTGCAAACGCCATGCAGAAGGTCGGCAATGAAGGCGTGATCACGGTTGAAGAAGCCAAGACGGCTGAAACCGAAGTGGATATCGTTGAAGGTATGCAGTTCGACCGCGGCTATCTCTCGCCTTATTTCATCACGAATGCGGACAAGATGACCGTCGAACTCGACGATCCCTATATCCTCATTCACGAAAAGAAGCTCTCCTCGCTGCAAGCCATGCTTCCGGTTCTCGAAGCTGTTGTGCAGACCGGCAAGCCGCTCTTGATCATCGCTGAAGACGTTGAAGGCGAAGCCCTCGCAACTCTCGTTGTGAACAAGCTCCGTGGCGGCCTCAAGGTTGCTGCTGTTAAGGCTCCGGGCTTCGGTGATCGTCGTAAGGCGATGCTCGAAGACATCGCGATCCTCACCTCGGGTGAAATGATTGCAGAAGACCTTGGCATCAAGCTTGAGAGCGTCACGCTCAACATGCTCGGTCGTGCAAAGCGCGTCCGCATCGACAAGGAAAACACCACGATCATCGACGGCGCTGGCAAGAAGAAAGACATCGAAGGCCGCGTTGCTCAGATCAAGGCGCAGGTTGAAGAAACCACCTCCGACTATGATCGTGAGAAGCTCCAAGAGCGTCTTGCGAAGCTCGCAGGCGGCGTCGCGGTGATCCGCGTCGGCGGCGCGACAGAAGTCGAAGTGAAGGAAAAGAAGGATCGCGTTGATGACGCGCTGAACGCCACACGCGCTGCCGTTGAAGAAGGCATCGTCCCAGGCGGCGGTACAGCCCTTCTTCGTGCGAAGGCGGCGGTTCAGGCCTTGAAGAGCAAGAATGATGACGTGCAAGCGGGCATCAACATTGTTCTCAAAGCCCTCGAAGCCCCGATCCGTCAGATCGTCGAAAACGCTGGCGTTGAAGGCTCGATCGTCGTCAACAAGATCCTCGAGAACAAGTCGCAGACATTCGGCTTCAACGCCCAGTCTGAGCAATATGTCGATATGCTTGAAGCCGGTATCGTTGACCCTGCAAAGGTCGTGCGTACCGCGTTGCAAGATGCGTCGTCGGTTGCTGGTCTCTTGATCACGACAGAAGCGATGATTGCCGAATTGCCAAAGGATAAGCCTGCAATGCCAATGGGCGGCCCAGGCGGTGGCATGGGCGGCGGCATGGACTTCTGAGGAAGTCCA
>CAWUMH010000030.1:0-18691 GCA_963923565.1 uncultured Alphaproteobacteria bacterium | reverse complement strand
CTTGTCGGTCATTATGATGCGGCGTTCATTCGCGGTATCTTTGGTTGGATGATGCTTTATCTCGGCACGCTGACCATTAACCTCACATGGTATGGCTGGCTCTGCGTCGAACATAAACACAATCGCACCGCGATGCGTGAGTGGCGCAATATTGCGCTTCAACCGCTTTTGATTTTGGCGTCGCTCAACTGTGCGCTTCAAGGCTTGGCTATTGATCAATTACTGATGGTCGCCATTTCCTTTGTGGGATTTGCAACGGCGGGTACTAATCTCTGGTTTCTTTATAAGCCAAAGCCCGCGCCTAAAGATTGGCTTAAAGAGCATTTGAAAGCCCTCGTCGGCTCGGGCATTTCGGTTTACACGGCCTTTATGGCCTTCGGCTCGGTCAGAATTCTTCCGATGCTCGCGCTGAATCCACTTATGTGGGCTATCCCACTTTCCGTCGGGATCGGACTCATTCTTTATCACTGGTGGAAGATTGATCGCTTCCGGCCCTTTTATGCATTTCTATTAAAGACGCCTGCTTGAGTCTTAGCAATTGTAATCGCGCGCTTCGGGCAGAAGATCGGCAACAACTTTTGCTGATGAGATAACGCCGGGAATACCTGCGCCTGGATGCGTTCCTGCTCCCACGAGATAAAGGCCTTTAACTTCTTCCGAGCGATTATGCGGACGGAACCACGCACTTTGGAAAAGCTGCGGCTGTAAGGAGAAGGCCGCACCCTTGTAAGAGAGAAGCCGATCTTGAAAGTCTCGCGGCGTGAGCATGCGCGACGTCACAATGTGCTTCGACAATTCAGGCAAAACCGTTTGCTCTAGCCTGCGTTCGATTTTTTGGCGATATATCTCGGCCTCTTTCGACCAATCGGTTCCGCTTTCAAGATGAGGCACGGGCGAGAGCACGTAGAATGTATCGCACCCCTCAGGCGCAAGGGATGAATCCGTCATTGTCGGCCGATGGAGATACAGGCTGAAATCATCAGCGAGATGTTTCTTGTTGAAGATATCTTTGAGAAGCTCTTGATAGCGTGGGCCCAAAACCATCATGTGATGATAAACATCATCATAGCGGCGATTGGTGCCGAAGTACCAGACAAACAGACTCATGGAATATTTGGCACGCGCGAGCTTGGCATCAGTCCAGCGATGGCGCGGATAGGATTTGAGCAAGGAGCGATAAGTCGTTGCGGCATCGGCGTTTGAAATCACGAGATCCGCTCTGAGCATTTCGCCATTTGAAAGCTTTACGCCTGTAACCTTCTCGCCTGCCGTCGTGATTTCATCGACCCTGGTGTTGAGACGGATCACGCCACCTTGATGCGTGATCAAATTCGCAAGACCCTTGATCACCGCGCCTGTGCCGCCCATTGCGAAATGCACGAGATGCAAGCGCTCAAGATGCGCGATCAAACAATAGTAGGCTGTGGTTGTTAAAGGATTGCCGCCGATCAATAAGGGATGAAAGCTGAAGGCAACTTTCAATTTATCATTGGTGAAATAATCGCCGACCAAACCATAAACAGAACGATAGCCTTTTAGGCGAATAAGATCCGGTGCCGATCGGATAACCGACATGAAATCGTGAAAGGGCTTATCCGCCAATTCACTAAAGGCAACTTTGTAAATGTCTTTGCTGGCTTCAATAAAGCGATCATAGCCCGCAACATCTTCAGGCGCGATACGACGCACTTCTTCACGCATGCCGTCAACAGAGGCCACACAATTGAGCACCGTGCCATCGTCAAAGCGGATCGTGTAAAAGGGATCGATGGGCCGGAGATCGAGATCATCTGACATACGCCGTCCGGCAATCTGCCAGAGCTCTTCGAGCAGATAGGGTGCGGTGATGATTGTGGGCCCGGCGTCAAAAACAAACCCATCTTGCTCATAGACATAAGCGCGACCGCCGGGCTTATCGAGCTGTTCGAGCACCGTGACGCGATAACCTTTTGCGAGAAAGCGAATGGCAGCAGCGAGCCCGCCAAAACCCGATCCGATGACAATCGCATGCGGGCGTGAATCAGTCACTTGTCATGATCCTTCTCAATCGAACGGCGAAACCGATAAAGCCCATAAGCCACGAGGCCGATGACGATCGGAATAGACCAAGCGGTAATAAGATCGAGATTGATATCCCGCCCTGAGGCTTTGACGCCCTTCGCCGCATAGCCGACTAAGCCAACAATATAATAGCTGATCGCTGCAACCGAGAGGCCTTCAACCGTTTGTTGCAAGCGCAATTGCATCGTCGCGCGACGATCCATAGATTTCAGCACCTGTTGGTTTTGCTTCTCGCGCGTCACATTCACGCGTGTTGAGAGAAGCATTGTGGTGCGACCAACGCGTTCAAGAATGGCTTCAAGCCGGGCAGATGTCGTCCGACACGTGGCCATAGCGGGCGATAGACGCCGTTCATTGAATTCGCGAAATGTCTGCAACCCCTCAATACGTTGCTCGCGCAATTCATCAACACGTTGTTCGACGAGTGTGTGGTAAGCTGTTGCCGCGCTGAAACGGTAATGCGTATCGCTGCGCGTTTTTTCAACCTGTGCTTCGAGTTTGGTGATCCGGTCAAAGAGGAGCGGCTCGTCCTCTTCTTTTGCCCCTTGAACGGCATCGATAATTGACAGCAATTCTTGTTCGGCCTGTTGCAATTGTGGGCCCAGTGTACGCGCAACCGGAAAGGCCAACAGCGCCATCATGCGATAGGTATCGATTTCCATAATGCGTTGCACGAGGCGACCCAATTGGCGAGGTGTCATTCCGCTATCGTAAACGACTAAACGACCGAATCCATCGTCATGGATTCGGAAATCGGTCAGTGCTAAACCTTTACCGCCCGATGTCATTGAGCCGATCAACGCGTTACCGTTAAAATGCGCGTCAGCAACGGTCTCCATCGCCACGCCGCCTGCGGGCTCGGTCAAAATCACGGCATGATAGGCAGCAATCACCTTACCGGGGAGGGCTGAGAGCCACTCTGCGGGAACCGCCGTAATCGCTGGATTTGAAAACGGTGTTGATTCAGCGCCGCTCACAAAAAACTTGTACCGCATAAATTCCGTGTGCCGTTCCCATTTGATGCGGAAGGCCCCGAGATCGGCGCTATAATGATTTTGATCCGGACGGGGCGCAGGCGCACCGAAGCGTGTCACAAGATCGTGTAGCGCTTTGATGTCAGCCGCGCGGTCGTGATCTGGAATGAGCGCGAGATAAGAAAGCCGCACCGGTGGGCGCAGCTGTTCGGGTGGGCGCGCATGCACTTCGTCATTGAGCACGCGGCGTAAAGCGTGGTCGGCGGGGCTCATGCGGTTCTCCTCGCGGCTTTCAGATCTACATCCGATACGTCCGGAAACGCCGTTGGATTGCTAATAATCCGAACGGCCGCTGCGGGATCTTCCTCATGGGCAAGGTGACCGAGCCCCTTTTGCGCGATGACCGTTGCGTGCGGCGCGAGGGTCGCGGCCTCATTCGCCGTTTCGGGAGGAACTGTTTTATCGTTTGTTGCTTTAACCAGAAGAAGCGGCACCGCAAGGCGCTTCAATTTCGAGTGCATGGATGTCAAATCCCACTCTGCCATCATGGCGAGCGTCCCGGTAATATGCGCTTCATTGGTGAACAGGACTTGATAAAGCCCGACGGCTTTATCATTGAGATGTGATCCTGTTGAGTCGAGTAAACGCTCGACCGCTTTACGATCAACAAGCCGCGCGAAAATGCCATTCAAGAAACTGAATGATGCGATCAGTTTTGCAAGCGGTGAGAAAAAATGCCCCACAGGTCCGCCTACCGGAAAAAACGCGCCATTAAAGCTAACAATATTTTTGGGCGTAATGGATTTCTGATCTACCATCTCAATTGCAATCGCGGCGCCCGCCGAATGACCGACGACGAGTTCAGGATTAAGACCCATCGTCTTCATGAGAGCGCCGAGCGCACGGGCCATGCCGTGAAGAGACAAATCAGAACGTGACGCACCCTTTGTAAAAGCATGGCCGGGAAGATCGGGGGCAATCACGAGATGATCGCGCGCTAAGATCGGCATGAGATCGCGCCAACTATGTGATGAGGCACCGGTGCCATGGATCAATAAAAGCGGCGCACCGTCGCCCATGATCTGCACATGAAAAGTGAGGTTACCCACTTTGACAAAGCAGCTCTTGTCTCGATGCGGCCACTCACGCCCGTCACGATCAAAATCAAGCGCGGCACTCATCGCCCAGCTCCTGCCGATTTCATGGCCGCGCCGACATGGTTGGAGATTGTATGCGATTCAGCGTGAGGCAAAGGCAGATAGAGCGCAGCCAAGGCAGTGGCGAGCACCTTCGCAGCGCCTTCAGGGCGATCAGAGAGATCAATCACGAGACTCTTCACACCGCTGGCCCGCAAGGCTTTCGCTGCGCTTTCTGATTCGCTTAAGGCGCGCGCTTTATCAGGCGTGCCGTCGCGTGTGATATTTGCGCGACCATCAGTTAAAAACACGGCGAGTGGCACACCGCCTGTGCGTTTCACTTGATCAGCCAGTGACAGAGTCGTTTCAATTGCAGCCGTTAAAGGTGTTCCACCGCCGCCCGGCAATTCAGCAAGACTGCGCTTCGCGCGTTGCAGCGAACGCGTCGGATGCAATAAAATTTCAGCGCTCTTGCTACGGAACGCAATCACCGCCACACGGTCACGGCGCACATAGCAATCGGCGAGAATGAGTTCCACTGCGCCTTTGGCTTCGGCCAATCGCCGAATGGCTGATGAGCCTGACGCGTCAACAACAAAGATGGCAGTCGTCTCGCGGCTTTCTTTGAAGCGGCGAACACGAAAATCATCTTTGTGGACAAGCACGCCGCTTCGGTTTGGCTGCGTGCGACGGCGCAGCGTTTGCCAGGGTGCCGCGACACGGAGCGTTTCAACGAGATCAAGACGCGCGCCCGAGCGGGGATCACCCCGGCGGGCTCCTAAAGGTCTGCCGCGTGTCTTGCCCGCTTTAGCGGCTTTCGCGCCCGTGCCTGAACGGCCTTGGCGTGAAAAGGCTGAGGCATCAAGCTTTGCCAATAATCCTTCAGGCAGATGCGCGCGAACAGCATCCAAGACACGATCAGCGAGAGCGCCACCTGAATCGGAATCTGTATCAGATGAGTCGGGTTTAGACTCATTGTTTTGATCTTCGGATTGATCTTCTGCTTCGCTCTGTTCAACCGGCATCTGTGTGGCGCGATGCGCAAACACCAGTTGCGCCGCAACGGCAGCATCCGCTTCGTTCACGCTCTTGCGATGATTTAAAGCCGCGTGAAGTTTTGTCACACGAAACGCAAAAATCAAAGCGCGAGGCGAAGCGATGCCAAGCATCAGTGCGGTTTCCGCCAAAGCGTTCGCGATTTTTTCTGGTAAGGTCACAACGTCAGCAGCCGCAGTAATATTTTTCGGTAAAGATCCTTCTGCCTTAAGCGCGGCAATGCCTTGATCCGGATTGATGCGGAAGGCGAGACGCTCCGCCAAGATAGCGGGAAGCGCTTCATCATCATCACGACTTTCATCACAAGCGATCAAACCAAACGGCGTGTGAAGATTGTCGTCCATAGCCAGAGCGATACGCGCTGCTTTATGGATGCTCAACCGTTCGGCGGACAAGAGAAGCAGGGCGCCGCTTTCTGCTGCAGCCATGAGCCCCTGGCTTTTGATGGGTTTTCCGCGCGCGAGCGTTGCGGCGATATCAAGCCCGCCTTCGAGTCGATCGACCGACACATGGGACGGGACCGTAATCAAAGGTGTTTGGTCTTGTGTGTAATGTCTGTAGCAAGCGAGAAACGCATCGCGGCCGGGTCCTGGTCCGCTTGCCAACGCAACACCACCGAGATGATTCGGATCAGCGGCCAATAATTTACAAATCAACAAGGCGTCAACGGACGCGTCGCGGGGCGCTGCGTCCGTTGGCTTCGTCATCCGAACAGCTCCGTCAAAGCACGATCGATTCGTGTTTGCGATCCTGTTTCATCAAGCGGATTGCGACGCAAGCGATGGCGTAGCGCCGGGCCGGCCATGCGCTTCAAATCATCAAACGTGACTTGCTTGCGTCCTTCAAAGGCGGTGAGCGCCCGTGCTGCACGCATCAAAGTGAGTTGACCGCGCAAACCATCGGTTTGCAGAGCCAGACACAATGCGGCAGCGCGTTCTAAAATTTCATCGCTGAGAATAACGCTCTCAACCTTCTTACGGGCAGAAACAAGCTTGCGTTGCAACGCGGCATCTTCGGGCGCCCATTGCGTGGCATAGGCTTCGGGATCCGCTTCATAAGCCAAACGGCGTCGTGCGATTTCAACCCATGTCGCGACATCGGTCGGCGTGCGCACATCCACTGACAATCCGAAGCGATCAAGCAATTGCGGGCGTAATTCGCCTTCTTCCGGATTGCCGCTCCCAATGAGCACGAAACGCGCAGGATGGCGGATGCTCAAGCCTTCGCGTTCGACGACATTTTCGCCAGACGCTGCCACATCGAGCAGAAGATCGACAATGTGATCTTCAAGCAGATTGACTTCATCGACATAGAGATAGCCGCGATTGGCAGCCGCGAGCAGACCGGGCTCAAACGCTTTTTCCCCTGATGCCAAAGCGCGCTCGAGATCAAGCGCGCCCACAACACGATCCTCGGTCGCACCAAGCGGCAAATCGACAACGGGAATAGGCATTAATTTTGTTTTTGGCTTGGTCTTGTTGCGGCAGGCTTCGCATTGCGCTTGCGTTGACGCAGGATCGCAATGATAGGGACATCCCTCAATCGCTTTCATCGCCGGAAGCAAAGCCGCCAATGCGCGCACGGCCGTTGATTTGCCGGTGCCGCGATCACCAAAGGCGAGCAAGCCGCCAATCATCGGATCAACAGCGGTCAACAGAAGCGCACGCTTCATCTCGTCTTGGCCTGCAATGGCCGAGAAAGGAAATCGAGCCGTCATTGTATTAGGCAACCTTTCGCGCGGCCGTATGATGGCGCTCAATCACGCGCGCGGCAATGGATTGCGCATCGAGTCCCGCATCAGCCAATTGCTCGGCGGGCGATCCATGCGCGATGAAACGATCTGGTAGGATCATCGGTTCAATCTCTGCGCGATCAAGGAGACGCGCATGCGCCAGATGGGTCAGCACCTGAGCAGAGAATCCGCCCATCGAGCCTTCCTCGACAAGAACAACCACACGATGTGACTTCACAAGACCTTCGATCAAATCGGTATCAATGGGTTTTGCAAAACGCGCATCAGCGATGGTGGGTCGAATTCCCTGTTCGCGCAGAAGAGCAGCGGCGCCGATACAGGCAGAAACGCGTGAGCCTAGACCCACCAAAGCAATCTCTTCGCCTTCTTCGAGAATGCGGCCCTTGCCAATATCGAGAAGGTGCGCATCGCCGGCTTGATCTTCACCATGAATATCACCGCGCGGATAACGGAAGGCGATCGGGCCCTCATCATAGGCGGCCGCAGTGGCGACCATGCGGCGCAATTCGAGCGCATCGGATGGGGCCATGACAATCATATTCGGCACGGTGCCAAGATAAGCGAGATCGAAAGAACCTGCATGCGTAGCGCCGTCTTGACCAACGAGTCCGGCGCGATCAATCGCAAAGCGAACAGGCAGATTTTGTAACGCGACATCATGAATGACTTGATCATAGGCGCGTTGCAGGAAGGTCGAATAAATTGCGCAAAACGGCTTTAAGCCTTCTGTTGAAAGGCCTGCGGCGAATGTCACCGCATGTTGCTCGGCAATGCCGACATCGAAACAGCGAGTCGGGAATTGCGCGCCGAAGTGATCAAGTCCAGTGCCTGATCCCATCGCCGCCGTGATCGCAACAATCTTTGAATCTTTTGTCGCGGCATCAATTAGCGCGTCCGCGAACACTTTTGTGTAAGTGGGCTTCGTCGCCGGAGCGATTTTGAATTCAAGCGTTTCCGGATTGAACGGACCAACCGCGTGATATTTTTCTTTATCCGGCTTTGTGAACGGATGACCACGGCCTTTTTCTGTCACGACATGAACAACAACGGGCCCGCAATCGCTCTCATCGCGCAACGCGGAGAGCGTTGAAACAAGTCTGTCGAGGTCATGGCCATCAACCGGGCCAATATGGCGGAAACCAAGCGTTTCGAAAAAGCTTGAAGGACCATTTGATCCGCTACGCTTCGGCGATTCACGCAACTCATTGAGATGCGTGGAGAGCGCGCCCACCGCAGGGCCAATCGACATGCAATTGTCATTTACAATCACGATCAGGCGGCTCTTTTCTGCGCCCGCATGATTAAGCGCTTCATAGGCCATGCCGCCTGTAATCGCGCCATCACCAATCACTGCGATGACATGATTGCGTTCGCCTTTGAGATCACGACCGACAGCCATACCGAGGCCTGCCGAAATCGATGTCGATGAATGCGCGGTGCCAAACGGATCATAAGCGCTTTCGCTGCGCTTGGTGAAACCGTAGAGCCCGCCTTTTTTACGGATTGAGCGCAGTGCGTTTCGGCGACCGGTTAAAAGCTTATGCGGATAGGCTTGGTGGCTCACATCCCAGATCAGTCGGTCTTCGGGCGTGTTGAAGACGTGATGCAAAGCGACAGTCAGTTCAACCACACCGAGCCCCGCGCCGAAATGGCCACCGGTCTCTGCGGCGGCAGAAATGATCTCGGCGCGCACTTCGTCGGCCAGCCGAGTCAGATCGCGCTTTTCGAGGGCGCGGATATCAGACGGGTCGACCAATCGGTCGAGGACGGGTGTCAACATGTCCATACTAGTAACCGTAACATTCAATTGACAGTCTAACAACTCGGGCGAATACGCTTTTTCCTGCTTCCCGGCATGCGGGCGGTTCGGATCCTATTCCGCCGCCATCAAACCGGCATCCGCCGCATCAAGTCGATGGCGGATTTGGGTCACGATAAGGGATTTGTCAGGGGCGCAATTGTCGTAAGTCAGGGTTTCGCCGGCGCGAACAGGCTTCAAGATTTTAGCCCCCTCAGCGAGGCCGAGCGGTACGGCCTTTGCGGCTTGCGCCTCGGGATGCGTCATCGCCCAGGCACGATATTCAGTTTCGCCGATTTTACCGAGCGTTTCACCCACCGCGAGATCGCGTTTGGCGAGCGTCGTTGCTTCAGCCACCGGACGATCCAGCGGCACCATATCCGGTTGGCCATAAAGAACGGCGCGGGCGGCCGAGAGCGGCGCTTCCATGCTTGTGAGATGGTAGGGCCGGAACAGGCAGAAGTAAGGGCCTTTTCCAACCTTAAGGTCGGCCATGCGCTCAATTATGCGGGGATTATCGGATTCCACCACGCAGAAGACGCCCGGTGCCACGCCTTTGCCGGTCGAATAATCGACACGGCCTTTGCCCGCGAGCACGCCGCCGTCGCGCTTGGGGATTAAGATATCCGCGAGCGTTTCACGCGCCGCTGCCGGGCCATGCATGCCGGGGCGGTCGGGAATAAGGCCCGTCGCATTAGCGATGGCGACCATTTCCACCATGGTTTTCGACCCGTCGACGAATTCGACCAGCATACGCGGGTTCATGTTCCGCGCGCGGGCCTCTTCCTCGTAATCGGCGGGAACGGCGTCATATTTCAGCGGGTTGTTCTTGCCCTTGCCGGCACAGACAATATCGAGCCCTAAAGATTGAGCAAAACCAATGAGTTCGATCGCGGCAGCCGGCTCGTCACCCGCCGCGCCTGTATATATGATGCCGGCCGAACGCGCTTCGGCATGGAGATAACGGCCAATAGTAATGTCGGCTTCGACATTCATCATGACCATATGTTTGCCATTGCGGATGGCTGACAAGGCGATGGCAGTGCCCGTGTTCGGGTTTCCCGTCGCGTCCAGAATCACATCGACCCGTCCGGCCGCCGTCAGGGCGTCGATATCGTCAGTAATGGGGAGAACGCCCCGCTCGATGGCGGAATCAATGGCTGATGCGGTCTTGGCCGTGACAACCCGTTCGCGCCGATGGCCGACGCTGACCGCCATGTCGATGGCATTTCCGATGTTGCGAACAGCGATTCCACCCAACCTCATGCCCGGGATGCGGGCAATCTGAACGGCGAGATCGGTGCCCATTTGCCCGGCGCCGACCACGCCGATGGTGACCGGACGACCCTCGGCCTCGCGGCGTGTAAGGTCAGCTAAAAGCGGAGAAACGCGCGCTATCATGTAAATTTCCTCTGACGCTTTATACTGTCAATTAATCCTAACAGTCTTACGCGTGACGCAGAAGGTATGCGCGAAGGGCCTCGCTCGGCAAGCCATGATTTTCGTAAATTGGAGCGCACAAATGTTCCCGGGCGCAGATCGGGAGCGAGGCCCTAAAGCCACCGCTTTACCGGATAACTAGCCCCTGACTGGTCGGCAATTCCAGCACGTCATAGCCCCTCTGGGCGAACCAAACGCGTTCGGCATCCCTTTGGGCGACGTAGGGTATGTAGCCATAATCATCGAGGATGATCATGCCGCCGGGGACTACGCGCTCGAATAAAAGATCAAGGGCGGCGATTTCCGGAGTGACATTATTCATGTCGATATGAAGAAAGGCGATTTGCTCGGGAGCGCTATCGATCAAACTCTCCGGTACAAGCCCCTTAATGATATGGGCGCGGGGCACGTCAGCAAATCGTGCTTTAACCTCTTCAAATAAGTTGGGGCCGATGTCGGGTAATTTTGGAAAAGAAGCGCCCCCTTCGGGATATTCAAAAACATCATAAAGAAAAAAGTCTTTTTCAGACGCGTTGAAATCGACAGCATCGCAGATAATGCGCGCTGATGTGCCCTTATAACAACCGCATTCAACAAAGGCACCCTCACGGCGTAAGCCGTTTCGGGCCGCCCACACAAGCACGGCGGTACGCCATATAATGCTGCGCTCAATGTCAGTTTCGGCATGGCGTTGAATGGCTGCCATTAGAGTTTGATCATCTAGAAAAGACAGATTTTTGCTGAAGGTGATTAGATTGTCGCCAATGAATACCCCCCTGCGCCAATAGGGGTTGAGCGCGCTCATCATCTCATTCACACCACGATTAAATCGCGGTCGATCATCGAGTTTGAAGATTGCCGATCCGAAATAATTTTTGGGCTCGTTCATGGTCGGTGTCGTGCGGCCTTCAATCACGTGAATCGAGAACACGCCTTCATGATGATCAGCACCCGAAAGTGCGGAGGCGCGAACATCAAGACAGAAAATTCCGTTACGTCAATCTACGATAGGAGACCCTAACAAAAGATGATCAAATTCGTGCCGGGCGGGTCGCTGATCCGAAATGCTTTTTTGCCCGGAGCCCCCATCAAACGACTTGTGGGAAGCACGACTGCCGCCTTGTGATTTCCCGTGAATTTGGCCGCGTTCTAGAGTAGAAAAACAAAGACGAATCAATGCGTTCCGCACGATTACCCGCTAGGACATCTCCTCAATGACCGACTCAGACCGCCGCGACGAGGCCGCCGAAGCTTATGGAGCCGAATCCATCAAGGTTTTGAAGGGGTTAGACGCTGTTCGCAAACGCCCGGGCATGTATATTGGCGATACCGATGACGGCTCGGGCCTGCATCACATGGTTTATGAGGTTGTCGATAACGCGATCGACGAAGCGCTCGCCGGCCATGCCGACCTTGTGACGGTGACGTTGAACGCCGATGGCTCTGTGACGGTCACTGATAATGGTCGCGGTATTCCGACGGATATTCACCCCTCCGAGGGCGTTTCCACCGCCGAAGTGATCATGACCCAGCTTCATGCAGGCGGGAAATTTGACCAAAACTCCTACAAAGTTTCCGGCGGGTTGCATGGCGTCGGCGTGTCTGTCGTCAACGCGCTTTCCGAATGGCTGAAACTCAAGATCCGGCGCGGCGGCCAAGAACACGAGATGAGTTTCACGCATGGTGTGGCTGACGCGCCTTTGAAAGTGATTGGCTCGACTGACCAGCGCAATGGCACGGAAGTGACATTCAAGCCATCGGCCGAAACCTTCACTATGGTCGAGTTTGATTATGCTACGCTCGAACATCGCTTGCGCGAATTGGCCTTTCTGAATTCAGGCGTCCGCATAGTGCTGACGGATGCGCGGCGCGCTGAAACAAAAGTCGAGGACATGGTTTATGAAGGTGGGTTGATCGCGTTTACGCGTTATCTCGATCGCGCAAAATCGCCGCTGATCACCGATCCGATTTATGTCACGACCGAGAAGGACGGTATCACCGTCGAAGTCGCGATGTGGTGGAATGATTCCTACCACGAGAATGTGTTGTGTTTCACAAACAACATCCCGCAACGCGATGGTGGCACGCATTTGGCCGGTTTCCGTGGTGCGCTCACGCGCCAGGTGACAAATTACGCCGAGCAATCTGGCATCACGAAAAAAGAAAAAGTTACGCTGACGGGCGATGATACGCGTGAAGGCCTCACCGCTATTTTGTCGGTGAAAGTGCCTGATCCGAAATTCTCCTCGCAAACAAAAGATAAGCTCGTCTCCTCCGAAGTGCGCCCTGTGGTTGAGAGCGCGCTTGGTGAATCGCTGGCAACGTGGTTTGAAGAACATCCGGCAGATGCCAAAACCATTGTTGGTAAAGTTGTGGAAGCGGCCGCGGCGCGTGAAGCGGCGCGTAAAGCAAGAGAACTCACACGGCGTAAAGGCGCGCTTGATGTCGCCAATCTTCCCGGCAAACTTGCGGATTGTCAGGAACGTGATCCGGCCAATGCTGAAATCTTCATCGTCGAGGGTGACTCGGCCGGTGGCTCAGCCAAGCAAGGCCGCAACCGCGAATATCAAGCCGTATTGCCGTTGCGTGGTAAGATTTTGAACGTTGAACGCGCGCGTTTCGACAAAATGCTGTCGAGCCAAGAAATCGGTACGCTGATTACCGCGCTGGGCACCGGCATTGGCAAAGACGAATTCAATATCGATAAATTGCGCTATCATAAAATCATCATCATGACGGATGCTGACGTTGACGGCTCACATATTCGCACGCTGCTGTTGACCTTCTTCTTCCGCCAAATGCCAGAGCTGATTGAACGCGGTCATCTCTATATTGCGCAGCCGCCACTGTATAAAGTGACACGCGGTAAATCGCAGCAATATGTGAAAGACGAACGAGCGCTTGAAGATTATCTCATCGACAATGGCATTGAAGGCGCGATTTTGCGTCTGGCGTCGGGCGAAGAGCGTTCGGGTCTTGATCTTAAAAAGCTGATCGATGAATCGAGACTCGTGCGCACTGTGCTCGGCGGGTTACACTCGCGCTATGACAAGACGATTGTTGAACAGGCGGCGATTGAAGGTCTGTTGAAACCCATCACTGATGTGGTAGCCGCTGAACAAGGCGTTGCGTCTTTAGCGGCTCGGCTTGATGCGTTGGCTGAAGATACAGAACGCGGATGGACCGGTCGCATCGAGAAGAATGGCTATAGTCTCGAGCGTATTGTGCGTGGCGTGAAGCAGGTTGCCTATTTGGATCAAGCCTTGCTCGCCTCTGCAGACGCGATGAAGCTCTCGGAACATTCTGCAACGCTCGGTGATGTCTATGGGCGACCGGCTGCCCTTTCGCGCAAGGGTGATGACACAGTCGTCACCGGACCTGTGGCTCTGTTCGATGCGGTAACAGCCGTCGGTCGCAAGGGCCTCGCCATGCAGCGCTATAAAGGCCTGGGCGAAATGAACCCTGAGCAATTGTGGGAAACAACGCTTGACCGCAATGTGCGCTCGCTCTTGCAAGTCAGAGTGCGTGAAGCGGTTGATGCCGATGACATCTTTACAAAACTCATGGGCGATGTTGTCGAACCGCGTCGCGAATTCATCCAAACCAACGCGCTAAGCGTTGCGAATTTGGATGTGTGATTAGATTTTTATCGTCATTGCGAGCGGAAGCGAAGCAATCCAGTTGATGGTTCAGAAAAGGACTGGATTGCCACGTCGCGCTACGCGCTCCGCGCAATGACGAACTTAAAAAGCACCATTAATCACAATTAAAGAACAATGCCATTGAGCAAGCACTCCTCATCCTCTTCTGCCTTCGCTTCGCGCGATTATCGCTTTTTCTTTGCCTCGCGCGTTTTGTCTGCACTCGGCCATCAGATGGAAGTGGTGGCACTCGGCTGGCTGGTTTACGCCATGACGGAAAGCGCTTTTGCGCTCGGCTTGATTGGGCTCGCCTCCTTTTTTCCTGTTCTCTTGATGTCGCTTGTGTCCGGCCATGTGGCGGATCAATTCGACCGCCGCAAAATTGCCATCGCCTGCTATGCACTGATTACGGCTGCATCTGTCGGCTTAATCATATGCGCGTCGATTGGGCGTGATGCACTTTATGCAGTTTATGCTTTGACAGTGCTTTTGGGTATTGCGCGGTCTTTTTCAAATCCTGCGACCCAAGCTTTGATGCCGACACTCGTGCCACGCGAGGCGCTACCGAATGGTATTTCTTGGAGCACCTCGGCTTGGCAGACGGCCTCCATTGTGGGACCGGCTTTGGGTGGTCTTCTTTATGCACTGGGGCCGCAAATTGTTTTCGCGGTTGCTGCGGTCATGTTCATTGCGGCAGCATTCTCTCTCTTTGCGATTAAGACTCGCCGCGCGCCGCAAAAACGCGAACCGGCAACGTTGACGGCGGCCCTTGCAGGCATTCGTTTCATGCGCGAGAAGCCGGTTATCCTCGGTGCGATTTCGCTTGATCTCTTTGCGGTGCTTTTGGGGGGTGCGACGGCGCTCCTACCGATTTACGCGCGCGATATCTTGATGACCGGACCGTGGGGCTTGGGCCTCCTGCGCGCGATGCCGTCGCTCGGTGCGGTCTTGATGGGTGTGATGCTGGCGCGGTTTCCGCTCGCGCGTAAAGCGGGCTCACGCATGCTGATTGCGGTAGCGATTTTTGGCTTGGCCACAATCATCTTTGGTGTTTCGACAAATCTCTTTCTCTCGATGGGCGCTTTGTTTGTACTCGGTGCGTCTGACATGATCAGCGTCTATGTCCGGCAGACGCTTGTGCAAGCCGAAACGCCCGATGCGATGCGCGGTCGTGTATCAGCTGTATCGACCGTCTTTATCGGCGCATCGAATGAGTTGGGTGAATTTGAGAGCGGTATGATGGCAGCGGCACTCGGCACTGTGCCTTCCGTAATTGTTGGCGGGCTCGGATCAATCGTCGTCGTTGCGCTCTGGGCGTGGTTGTTCCCGTCATTGCGAAAGCGCGATCATCTTATCACACCGCATAGTCCCTGATCAGACAAAGTTTTATTCTGTGCCGTCGCGCGGTAATAAACGCACGATTTTTTCGGATGAAGACTGATCAAGCGCGTTTTGATCTTCAAGCTCCATCGATGTAATTTTTTCTGCACGACGAGAGATCTTATCTGTCGAGGTCGTAATCGTCTGAATATCGGTTTGCGCTTGGTTGAAATGGGTTGCCAATTTACCGACGCGATCACTCAGCCGATTAATATCATCGAGAATTTTGCCCACCTCGCTTTGCACCAGATGGGCCTGTTCCCGCATGCGTGAATCTTTCACGATGACTTGCAGCATTTGCACCGCCATCATCAAAAGGGAGGGCGAGGCAATCATGATGCGTCCGCGTTGCGCTTTCTGAATGAGATCGTCGAAAAATTCGTGGAGATCCGCATAAATCGATTCCGACGGCACGAACATGATCGCCAGTTCCTGTGTCTCGCCCTGAATAATATATTTCTCAGCAATGTCCTTGAGATGGGTCGAGACATCCGTGCGCACGCGCGCAACCGCCAGTTTCTTTTCGTCATCGTTCTTGGCATCGCGAAAGGCGGTGATGCTTTCTAACGGAAATTTCGCATCAATCACCAAAGGGCGCGGATCATTGGGCAAATGGATAATGCAATCAGGACGCTTACCGCTTTTCAGCGTTGTTTGAAATTCAAAACTTTGCGGGGGCAGTGCATCGCGAATGATCGCTTCCATCCGGCCTTGGCCGAAGGCGCCGCGCGCCTGCTTATTTGAAAGCACTTCTTTGAGTGTCATCACTTCGCTGGTGAGCGAGGTGAGATTTTTTTGCGCGGCATCGATCACCGCCAGTCGCTCATTCAACTTAGACAGACTTTCGGTCGTCTCTTTGACATTTTCTTTGAGGCCGTCGCCGACGCGGTTTTGCAAACTGTCAAAACGTTGCCCAACACTTTGGGTGAGCGTCTCGATACGTCCGGTGACTTCCGACTGAAGCCGCTTTACCGTTGCCATTTCATCATCAAGGCGACGCTGACGTTCAAGCGCGGCCGCTGCGTCAAGCTTGCGGTCTTCGCGCGCCTGTTTGAGCGTCTGTCCGAGCCAGATCAAAACGCCGAGCGCGATGAGCCCGATCGCAATCAAAAGACTATCAATGACAAAGCTCATGCGGGTCTCGCTTCTATTGTGGTGAGCCGAAGCTCTAGCAGGCTCACTGAGCGCAATCAAGAACAAATCAGGAACAGTTTGACGAAAGCGCAAGGGATGATTATCTCACGCGCCATGAGCCTTCTACCTCTTGTTATTCTACCCGATCCGCTTTTGCGCGAAATCTCAAAGCCCGTCGCTGACCTCGACGGGCGCGTGAAGGCGCTTATCGAGGATATGTTCGAAACCATGTATGACGCGCCGGGTGTTGGCTTGGCCGCTGTACAGGTGGGCGTCACGCAACGCATCGTCACGATGGATGCGACGCGCGGCGATGATGACAAAGAGCCGCTCGCGTTGATCAATCCGGAAATCATCTGGTCGTCGGATCAGTTGAGCGATTATGAAGAGGGCTGTCTCTCGATCCCCGATTATCACGAAGTCGTCACACGTCCCGCGAAAGTCGGCGTGCGCTTCCTGACTCTTGCTGGCAAAATCGAAGAGCGCGAAATGGATGGCCTTGCGGCGACTGTCATTCAGCATGAGATCGATCATCTCAATGGCAAGCTCTTCATTGATCATCTCTCGAAACTCAAGCGCGACCGTGTGTTGAAAAAATTCCAAAAGATTGCCCGCCATCAAGGCGGCGCGTGAGGCGCATGCGATGAGCCTGCGTATCATCTTTATGGGCACGCCGGATTTTGCGGTTCCGACACTCTCGGCGTTGATCGGGTCAGGCCATGATGTTGTTGCCTGTTATACGCGCGCGCCGGCTCCCGCAGGGCGCGGCATGGCGCTCAAACGCTCGCCGGTGCATGCGGCAGCAGACCGTTTTGCAATTCCTGTTTTGACGCCTTCGACTTTGCGCGATGATGACGCCCTTGAAATTTTTAAAGCGCATGATGCCGATATCGCGGTGGTCGTTGCCTATGGCATGATTTTGCCAAAGGCGATTTTAGAGACGCCGCGTTTGGGGTGCGTCAATCTCCATGCGTCGCTTTTACCGCGTTGGCGTGGGGCTGCGCCCATTCAACGCGCGATCATGGCCGGTGATGCCGAGACCGGTGTCGCGGTCATGAAAATGGAAGAAGGACTCGATACGGGTCCGGTCGCTATGGTCGAGAGATTAAAAATCACAGACTCGCTCACGGCTGGCGAAGCGCATGATCGCCTTGCTCTACTGGGCGCAGATTTGATGCAGCGCGCGCTCGCCGCCTTCTCGCGCGGAACACTTGCGTTCGTGCCGCAAGCAACAGCGGGCGTGGAATATGCCCACAAGATTTTGAATGACGAGTGCCGTATTGATTGGTCGCGACCAGCAAAGGATGTGCTTCATCACATTCATGGTCTTTCGCCTTTTCCCGGGGCGTTTACCTTTGCTGATTTTGGCAAAGGGCCTGAGCGTTTGAAAATTCTGCGTGGGTCACTCCGTGCAGGTTCGGACTCACCCGGCACGCTGCTCGATGACTCATTGACCGTCGCTTGTGGCGCCGGAGCCGTGCAGATTCTTGACCTTCAGCGCGCGGGATCAAAGCCGATGTCCGCTGTCGACTTTCTGCGGGGCGTTCCGCTCGCGCGCGGCAAGGTTTTAGGCTGATGCCGCGTTTCAAACTCGTTGTCGAATATGACGGCACGCGTTTTCACGGGTGGCAACATCAGCAAGATGGAACAAGTGTTCAAGAAGCGGTCGAACGCGCCATTAGCGCTTTTAGCGGCGAGACGCGGCGCATTGTAGCAGCGGGCCGCACCGACACGGGTGTTCACGCCACACATCAAGTGATTCATGTTGATCTTGAGCGTGATTGGCCGGTGCGCACAATCGCCGATGCGATGAATGCGCATTTGAAAGGCGGCGGCGTTGCCATTTTGGACGCTCGTCGTGTGGCCGATACGTTTGATGCGCGCATCTCCGCTGTTAAGCGGCATTATCTTTATCGCATTGTCAATCGTCGCGCCTTCGCTGTGCTGGAAGCGGGACGCGTATGGCAGGTGAAATGGCCGATTGATGCGGCGCGCATGCAAGCCGGTGCTGACCGCCTCATTGGCAAACATGATTTCACGACGTTTCGCGCATCCGAATGTCAGGCGAAGAGCCCGCTTCGCACGCTTGAGCGGCTTGATGTTGAACGTGACGGTGATGAGATCCGCATTCGCGCCTCTGCACGCTCCTTTCTTCACTCGCAAGTGCGCTCGCTTGTCGGGTCATTGATTCTGGTGGCCACCGGCAAATGGACGCCTGATGATATTGAAGCCGCGTTGAAAGCTTGTGATCGTTCACGCTGTGGGCCGCTTGCGCCACCCGATGGACTTTATCTCGTTGGTGTTGATTATGATGGCGC
>CAWUMH010000029.1:0-19033 GCA_963923565.1 uncultured Alphaproteobacteria bacterium | reverse complement strand
GATTGAACCTGTGACCTCTCCCGTGTGAAGGGAACGCACTACCGCTGTGCTACGCGCCCGGATCCCGCCTCGTTCGAAACGAGTGTTGATCCGGGATGTTCTCTAGCTTCCGCACCGCCGTTAAGCAAGCCTATCTCAGAGGCGTTGTGGGTAATTTTAGTTTAGAGGAGCGGTTTTAAACGCAGTCTATTAACCCAAAGCGCGATTATTTTTCGTCAAATCCCGCCACAAATAATCGCCCGCCGGGAAACGACGGGCGATGTCTTGAGAAATCTTTATCGATCCGACCCATGATCTTCATAGTCCGGTCGACCTTGATGGGCCGGATCACAGGCATAAATCGTGTTCCAGTAAAACGAGTCATAGGAACAAATTGGCGTCGCATAAACATCCACTTCACCGGGTGTCCTAAGCGAGCGGGTTACCTCGGAGCCCATCGGTCCGATCGTACTTTGGGGTCGCGGAATCGCGGTTGGATCATTTCTTAGGTGTTCACTGAATTCACTGGCATAGCCGCTTGTCAAAAAGCCTAGTGAAGCGATCACAACAAGAGTAGCGCGCTTAAGAGATCTTGTGGCTAACATTGTCGGCTCCTTTTGAAATTATAAATATGAAGAAAGCCTCCCGACCGCCTGCTTGTTCTTAAAAGCCAATCGTCAAGCGCTCGGGAAAAGGCGGCTTTCTCTGGAGCGCTTGCTCGATGAACAAGACATAGGCGCCTTGCCACATCCGCGCTATCAGTACTCCCCCGCATCAGGGCAGAGGCGAACAGGGCACCTAAAAAACAAAAAAACCGCCAATATTCGGGGCGGAAAACTGGGTGCGGATCGCTTGAGTTGCAGAAAGAACCGTGGCATCTGCGCGCTTGGACTTTCGGCTCGATGTTGGCGCGTTGTTGAGTATCCGCTCGTATTCCGATAGCCATTCATTGACGAAGCTGGGCGCACAGGAATGTTGCGCGCCCGAAGAAATTAACTTAGGATCTTTGCGCCCATGACGCGGCTTTTGATAGCATTTTTTGTTGGAATTGCTGCGCTTCAGCCGGTTTCTGCCGCGAGTCCGCGGGATGTGAAGGCGTTTGACCAGATCATTGCGGAAATGCCTGATGCGTCTTCCCCAATCAAACGCTTTCAGGCCTGGTTTCCCAGCGACGAAAAGCCAGGGACAATCATTGTCCGCGCTTCCGAGCGGCGGCTATATCTAATCCTCGGCGATAATTGGGCCATGAAATATGGCATCGGCGTTGCGCGTGAAGGCTTTGAATGGTCGGGCGAATATCATGTTTCAATGAAGCGGCAATGGCCGGACTGGACCCCGCCCGACGAGATGCTAAAGCGCCAGCCCGATTTGCCGAAACATATGGATGGCGGGCCGGATAACCCGCTTGGCGCCCGGGCGCTCTATCTCGGCGACACGCTTTACAGAATTCATGGCTCAAACGAGCCCGAAACGATCGGCCAAGCCGTTTCGTCAGGCTGCATTCGCATGGCGAATGAGGATGTGATCGACCTTTATGGCCGCGTCCATGTTGGCACGAAGGTGATCATCGAGCCCTGAGCCGCTCTTAACGCGAAAGCCCCGCCGCTGCGAGTCGCTCGAGATAACCCTGCCAAATTGTCTTATGGTCGGTGCCGAGCTTTTTTAAATAGGCCCAGGTGAACAGGCCTGTATCATGCCCGTCGTCAAAGCGGATCCGGACGGCATAATTGCCCACCGGCTCAAGACCGATGATCCGCACGCTACGTTTGCCGGCAATCGTCTTTTTCTCATCGGGCGAATGGCCTTGCACCTCCGCACTCGGACTTTCGACACGCAGATATTCGGCCTCCAGCACCAAAGGCTCTGTTCCTGAAAAAACGATAGTAAGGCGCGTTTTGTCGGGGGAAAGCCGGATTTCATCAGGCCACTCAGCGTCAGTCATAGATTGCTATCCCCTTTTCAACCCTGTTTGGACAATTGCTTTACCACAGCTGGACTTGTCCCTAACGGCTAAAACCGTCTACAACCCGCGCAGAAAAACAACAATCGGAGGGGTGCCTTGGCGGTAGGTCCCAATAGCGCTGCAGATCTCAGCATGATCGACCCATTCGGGCGCGCGGTCAGCTATTTGCGCGTCTCGGTCACGGACCGCTGCGATTTTCGCTGCGTTTATTGTATGTCGGAAGACATGGCCTTTTTGCCGAAAAAGGATTTGCTAACGCTCGAAGAACTCGACCGGCTTTGCAGCGTGTTTATCGATAAAGGTGTCAAAAAACTTCGCATCACGGGCGGTGAACCCCTCGTGCGAAGGGATATCATGACGTTGTTCCAGTCGCTATCCAAAAAACTTGGAAATGGTCTCGAAGAACTGACCCTCACTACAAACGGCTCGCAACTCGAACGTTACGCATATGAGCTTGCCGCCTGTGGGATCAAACGTATCAATGTGTCACTCGATACACTTGATGCAGCAAAATTTAGGTCCATCACTCGCTGGGGCGATCTTGATCGTGTGCTCGCTGGCATCAAGGCTGCTCAAAAAGCAGGACTCTCTATCAAGATCAATGCTGTAGCGCTTAAAGGCGTGAATGACACCGAGATCGAACCTCTTGTTCGGTGGGCACATGAAGACGGTATGGACATCACTTTCATTGAAGTGATGCCGATGGGCGATATAGAGCCCGATCGTGTCGATCAATATTGGCCGCTGACAGAAGTGAAAGACCATCTTTCAAAGAGCTTCACACTTTCCGACATCGATTATCAAACGGGTGGCCCTGCGCGTTATGTGCGCGCAAGCGAAACGGGTGGACGTATCGGATTCATAACACCTCTGACACATAATTTTTGTGAAAGCTGCAACCGCGTGAGACTGACCTGCACGGGAATGCTTTATATGTGCTTGGGGCAAGACGATTCAGCCGATTTGCGCGCAGCCTTGCGGGCCTCGGCCGATAATCATCTCGTATCACAAGCCATCGACAATGCGATTTTGCGCAAGCCCAAAGGGCATGATTTTGTGATCGAGCGCACCCATTCGCGTCCAGCCGTTACACGGCATATGAGCGTGACCGGAGGCTGATCATGACCAAACCCTATGACGTCATTGTTATCGGCATCGGTGGCATGGGTTCTTCCACGCTTTACGAACTTGCACGACGTGGCAAAAGAGTTCTCGGTATTGAGCGATATGATATCGGCCATTCGATGGGATCATCGCATGGCGAAACGCGCATGATCCGCCTTGCTTATTTTGAAGGCCAATCCTATGTACCGATGGTTTTGCGCGCCCATCGGCTTTGGCAAGATTTAGGCAAACGCTTTAACACATCACTGATGGAAACAACGGGTACGCTCGATATCATCGAGCCGGGCCTTGATATTGTTGAGCGCGGCGAAGCGGCCTGTAAGACATTTGATCTGCCTTATGAATTGCTCGATGCGGAAGCGATCATGCGTCGTCATCCAGCCTTCAAGTTGCCAAAAGATTATAATGGGTTGTTTCAACCCGATGGTGGCTTTGTGATGAGCGAACGCGCCATCATGACTTTGACGGCAGCCGCAGTTGATCTTGGTGCAGAGCTTCATCCGCGCGAGCGCGTTATTGATGTCGAGCCTTTGCAAAGTGGTGGCGTGCGCGTCAAAACTGACGCCGGCGTCTATGAAACCGGAAGTGTTGTACTCTCGCCAGGTCCGTGGATTACAAAATTCATTCCCTCGCTTGAAGGTATTGCAAAGCCTTATCGCCAAGTGTTCGGATGGTTTAGGCCATTGAAACCTGATTTGTTTTCACGCTCTCAATTCCCGAGCTTCACACTGAAAATTCCAGAAGGCCATTATTACGGCTTCCCTCTGCATGGGCTTCCGGGACTGAAAGTTGGGGGGCCGCATCATGGCCGAGAGCTTTGTGATCCCGATACATTAATTCGCGAAAACCGTCCGAAAGATGAGGTCGGCTTGCGTAACTGTCTTTCGCGTTATCTGCCCGACGCCATGGGGCCCGCGCTCTCAATAAAAGTCTGCATCTACACGATGACGCCCGATGAAGATTTTATCATCGATCATCTACCCGGCGCGCCACAAGTCGTTATGGCTTCACCTTGCTCAGGACATGGATTCAAATTCGCAAGCGTGATGGGTGAAATACTTGCTGATCTTTCACAGGGCGAAAAGCCACCTTATGATTTATCTCCGTTCCGCCTTGATCGCTTTGCCACCGCGTCAGTGACTGGGCATTCGGCGTGACATCATTTCCTTCAGAAAAGACGGCAGCTCAAGCGCGGCGTGGTATCGTTGCCATGATTGTTGGCGGGGCCTTTTTTGTCTTCAATGATGTCCTCGTTAAGCTCGCAACCTCAACGATTCCGATCGGCCAATTGCTTCTCGTGCGCGGCATATTCGCGATTTCGTGCGTTCTTATTGTTATCGCTCTCACCGACAATCTAAAAAAAATCAAGGCAGCAATAAAGCCGATCGTGATCTTGCGCGCGACATGCGAGGTGATGGTTACGCTCACATACATCACGGCTATCGCGCAATTGCCGATTGGCGATATCACATCGATTATGCAAGCGACGCCCATAATTATGACCATTCTCTGCGCTATACTAGGCATTGAACTGGTCGATCTCCCGCGATGGCTTGCCGTCTTTATCGGCTTTGCGGGCGTGCTTCTCATCACGCAACCGGGCGGATCGAGTTTCACGATTTACTCTCTGATTGCGCTTGCCTCCGCCACTTTTGTTGCCATCCGTGATTTGATTACGCGACGCATTTCAAACGAGATACCGCCGCAGATCGTAATCCTGACCACAACAATTTTTGCTGCTTTTGGCGGCGTGATCCTTGGTGTTGGTGAAGAATGGCGCATGCCAACGCCGGTTGAATTTTCCTATCTCGGCGGCGCAGCGGTTCTCGTTTCTGTTGGCAACGCCCTGATGGTTACAGCCTATCGGAATGCCGATATCGCGATCCTCTCGCCCTTACGTTATCTCGTCGTCGTCTGGGCGGCGGGAACAGGAATTTTTATCTTTGGCGAAAGACCCGGCCTTGCAGCAATCATGGGCACAATACTGGTTGTCGGAAGCGGTCTCTTCATGGGCTACCGCGAACAAAGACGAAGCAGGAAGGCTCGAGGTATCGAGCAGCATCCGGCTTAATCCGGCTGAATAATACAAATCTGTGGACCTCCCCCGTAAAAAGTGATCCAAAAGCATGTCAGGCATGCTATAAAGCATGGAAATTCCCGGACATGTAACGGGATGCAGAGCTTTGGGGGAAGCCATGCAGGGACTTTTGACGCTTAGTCGATTGATCGACACGGCGATGACACGCATAGGTCGTACCGTCGCCTGGTTCATCTTCGTCGCGGTTGTTGTGTCGACGGCGAACGCGCTCATCCGTAAGATTTTCAATACATCTTCAAATTCTTGGCTCGAATTGCAATGGTTGCTCTTCGGCTTTGTGTTTCTTCTCTGCTCGCCTTGGACGCTTTTGTCGAATGAACATATTCGCATCGACATCATAAATTCAAAGCTTCCAAGCCGGATGCGCGGATATATTGAGCTTTTTGGCCACCTCGCCTTTCTTCTCCCCTTCGCTGTGATCATGGTTTTGACAGGCGGGCCTTTTGCTTGGCGTTCGCTGATCGGTAATGAACAATCGAGCAATGCCGGCGGCTTACCGCTTTGGCCTGCAAAACTTCTTGTCCTTGTCGGATTCATTGCCCTGCTTATTCAAGCCGTATCCGAGATCATTAAACGTATTGCAATACTAAGAGGTGACCTTGCTGAAACACTCAGCGGCGGTGGCCATCACGCGTCTGCGGAAGCAGAGGCCGAACGACTTCTCGCGCAAACCGACTTACAAAAATCCTGAACCGCGAATACCAACACGTGAATTGAACGGAAGATAAAGCCATGACCGCTTTCATCATTCATAATATGGCGCCGATCATGTTCGCGTCGCTGGTGGTATTGTTGCTGCTCGGTTATCCGGTGGCCTTTTCACTTGCGGCCAATGGTCTTGTCTTTGGTTTCATCGGCATTGAACTCGGCCTCTTCCATCCAAGCTTCTTACAAGCGCTGCCCGAGCGCGTCTTTGGCGTGATGAATAATGACACATTGCTCGCCATTCCCTTTTTCACCTTTATGGGGTTGGTCTTAGAGCGATCGGGCATGGCGGAAGATTTGCTCGATACGATTGGGCAGCTTTTCGGCCCGATCCGCGGTGGTCTTGCTTATGCGGTGATTTTCGTGGGTGCGCTTTTAGCGGCAACAACCGGCGTTGTTGCGGCGTCTGTCATCTCCATGGGCCTTATCTCGTTACCCATCATGTTGCGCTATGGCTATGACCGCCGCCTGGCCTCAGGCGTGATTGCGGCATCCGGAACGCTCGCGCAGATTATCCCCCCATCACTCGTTCTCATTGTGATGGCTGACCAGCTCGGCCGTTCTGTCGGCGATATGTATACAGGCGCCTTTATTCCCGGCCTCGTTCTGGCGGCGCTTTATGCGGGCTATGTTTTCCTTGTCACCATGATCAAACCGGAAGCCGCACCTGGCCTTCCGCTTGAAGCGCAAACATTGGCCGATGCCGATGGTAAAGCACGCCGCACCTCGCTGCTCGTTGTAGCGATCTTCGCCGGCTTAATCGGCTATTTTGTTATTCGCGAAACAGGAACGTCGGCTGGGCCTGACTTTGTAGTGCTCACAATGACAGTCGGCGTGGCGGTGGCTCTCATGATCGCTGTCCTGAATAAGATCAGCGGTTTGAACCTTCTCTCGCGTATGGCCGAGCAAACCATCTTCGTGATGGTGCCGCCTTTGGGCCTCATCTTCTTGGTTCTTGGCACGATCTTTATTGGTGTCGCCACGCCAACAGAAGGTGGAGCGATGGGCGCGGCGGGCGCGATTGTTCTCGCGATCATGAAACGTCGTCTCTCCTTTGACTTGTTACGGCAAGCAACCGAGTCAACCGCAAAACTTTCAGCCTTTGTTCTCTTTATTCTGATCGGCGCGCGCGTGTTCTCGCTCACTTTCTATGGCGTGAACGGACATAAATGGGTTGAAGAACTTCTCGTGAATCTGCCCGGCGGACAAGTTGGGTTCTTGATTTTCGTCAACGCGTTGATTTTCGTACTCGCCTTTTTCCTCGATTTCTTTGAGCTGGCCTTCATTGCTGTGCCCCTGATCGGCCCGGCGGCCGAACATCTCGGCATCGATCTCATATGGTTCGGCGTTATTCTTGGCGTGAACATGCAGACGAGTTTCATGCATCCGCCCTTCGGCTTTGCGCTCTTCTTCTTGCGATCCGTTGCTCCGAAATCAAAATATATCGACAAGATTTCTAAACGCAGCATGGAGCCCGTCACGACCGAGCAGATTTATTGGGGTGCTGTGCCCTTCGTGATCATTCAGCTCATCATGGTCGCGCTTGTTATCGCCTTCCCGCAAATGGTGATGCATTATAAAGACGGCGCGGTGATCATTGACGAGAAAAAGGCGATGGAACAATTCCAACTTGCGCCGTCAAGCGGTGATATGCCCGCGATTGATATCTTGGCACCGCCAAAGATCCAGTAAGCGTTTATACCAAAACGGAAATGCGAGGATTAATCTCTCACGCGCATTTCAAGACGAAAACGGATGATGCGCAAAACCTGCGCGAGTGCCGTTAATCGTTCCTCTGTCTTTGTTCCACCGACCCTGTTCTCAAACGCATCAAGAATCTGATGCTTTGTTGCACCGGACACCGCAAAGATAAAGGGAAAGCCAAAGCGTTCCCGATAGCGGTCATTGAGAGAGTGGAATTTTTTAAATTCTTCATCCGTTAGCCGATCAAGCCCCGCGCCTTTTTGTTCGCGTCGCGATTCCTCAGCAAGATCACCCGCTTTGGCGGCTCGTCCGGCAAGATCAGGATGCGCGCTGATCAATGCATCTTTCGTTGTCTCAGAAGCCGCTAAAACAACACGCTGAAAAGCATCTACAAGTTCGCTGTGATTACCGAAAGGGCGCAATGTCTCAGCGCCTTCAGCAACCCATGATGAGTGTTCCGCAATGTCACCAAACTGCGCCACGAAGTCTTCACGCGAAAGCGTATTCACTTGGGCTAGCGATAACGCGTCACTCATTGCGCTTTAATCCAAGCCCCGAGCTTTGCGCGCTCTTCGTCGGTCATACCCGTTTCGTTGCCAAGCGGCATCACGCGTCCATCGACCGCCTGCAAAAGAATTTGTTGTGCATTTTTCCTGATATTTTCAATGCTATCGAGCATCACCGCTTTCGGCGGCTCGCCGCCTTTAAAGCTTTCATGTGTCGGCTGCGCCTGATGACACATAATACAATGTTTTGTTGTAATCGCGAGAACGTCTGCATCGCTCACAGTACCAGTCGCCATTTTCGTAGAGGGCGCCGTCCACCAAATCGCAACAGCCAAAGCGAGTGCCGCCAAGGGCAAAGTCCATAGGACCTTCTGCGGAATATCGCCCGCATCTATGCGATTGAAGAAATGCCGGATCATAACCCCGACCACAACAATCAAAGCGACGACCAACCATGAAGAGGTGTGCGAATAAAGGAAAGGATAATGGTTTGACACCATCATCAACAAAACGGGCAAAGTGAGATAATTGTTGTGGAGCGAACGCTGTTTGCCGATCTTGCCATATTTCGGATCAGGCGTTTCACCAGCCAAAAGAGCGGCGGTTACTTTCTTCTGATTGGGAATGATCACGCGGAAAACATTGGCCGCCATGATTGTGCCAACCATCGCACCGACATGAATGAAGGCGCCACGACCCGAAAACACATATGTGAAGCCGTAAGCGGCCCCGACAATCAAAATGAAAACGGCGAGTGCCAAAAACCCCGTATGCTCGCCAAGCTGCGAGCGACACAAAAGATCATAAACCACCCATCCGGCGAGCAGCGACAAGACGGAAATCACAATCGCCTTAGTGCCTGTCATCGCATAGATATTGGGATCAACAAGATAGACCGACGCGTTCCAGTAATATTGTACCGCGAGCAAGGCGAAGCCGGTCAGAAATGTCAGATAGGCTTCCCATTTAAACCAATGAAGATCAGAGGGCAGACTCTCCGGTGCAACGAGATATTTCTCGACGTGATAAAAACCACCACCATGCACAAGCCATGAAGTACCAAACACGCCCTTCGCCATATTTTCGCGTGCGCGCAAAGAAAAATCGAGCCAAACGAAATGAAAGCTCGCGCCGATCCATGCGATCCCCACGATCATATGGAACCATCTTATGGCAAGATTAATCCAATCAAGCGCGAATGCCGTCATAACAAGTCCTCAGTAACGAATTTTATCAGGCTTAGCGGCCCAGGCAGCGAATGCAGCCCGTGCATCATCACGCGGATGATGTTCCATCGGCAGACTTCGAATTGCAGGATCTTTCGGCACTTCATCATAGATGAACGCGTCATCAAATCCGATTGCGGCCGCCTCATCGCGCGTGTTGGAATAAACGATACGCGAAACGCGCGCCCAATAAGCGGAGGCCAGGCACATCGGGCAAGGCTCGCAGCTTGTATAAAGCGTCGCACCCTTTAACTCGAAATGACCCACAGCCGTACAGGCGCGGCGAATTGCGCTCACCTCGGCATGTGCCGTTGGATCATTCGACGATGTCACCATGTTCCAACCTTCAGCGAGAACAACACCATCGCGCGCCACGAGGGCGCCGAAAGGCCCGCCCTCATTGGCTTCCATACGCTCACGCGACAACGCAATCGCGCGCGCCAGAAATCGCTCATCATCAGTCATGATCGACCCCATACCCTTCTCTTCGCGCGGACTCTAACCCGCGAGTCTTTCTTTGACATCCATTGAACCTGCTTCATTGGCATTCTGCAAAGCCTGCCTCCGGATCAATAAATCACCAGCGATTGAAGCAGCGATGACCGCAGGCTCCTTACCATAAAGTCCGGGCAATCCCACAGGGCATATCATGCGCTTCAACGCTGCCGCCCCTTGTCCGCTCTGCCGCAACCGCGATTCAAACCGCGCACGCTTTGTCGCCGACCCAATCAGGCCAATATAAGCAAGATCACTCCGCTTCAACGCTGCGCCCACCAAAGCCAAATCAAGCGGATGCGAATGCGTCATCACAAGACAGAAGCCTTCATGCGGAATACTGCCGATCTCGTCTATAGGATTATCAACACGCTTGGCGTTGACATTACGCGGTATATGATCCGGAAAAATCTCGGCGCGCTCATCAATCCATGTCACCGTAAAGGGCAAAGGTGCAAGAGCCATAACAAGCGCACGCCCCACATGGCCTGCCCCAAAAAGATAAAGTGGCGTTGAGGCCTCATCACGAAGGGAAGCCCGCTTCGACAGAATGTCTGCGCGCATCGACTGATCAAATATGCCTATTTCAATTTCAACCGAACCGCCGCAGCACTGCCCTAAATCCGGACCGAGCGGATAATGTTTTTTGATGATCCCGGTCGCGCCTGATTTCATCAGGTGAACAGCCTCATTGATGACGGCATATTCAAGAGCGCCACCCCCGATCGTTCCGCTGATCGCACCCTCTTCTGTAATCATCATGGACGCGCCTATACCCTGAGGTGTGGATCCGCGCGCCGCATGAATTCTAACAAGGGCGACCAGATTGTCGGTCGCGAGCCGATCAAGCAGCCGATCAAAAAGAGCAAGCGTTGTCATGGCGCGCTCAAAATCCGCCACCGCCGCCAAGAGCCTGCACAGCTTTCAAAATGCGCTCTGGCGTTGCAGGCGCATCAAGCGGCACCTGCGCTCCGGGCTTCAAAGAAGAAATCGCATTGAGAATGGCTGAGTAAACCGAAATACCCAGCATCAAAGGCGGCTCGCCCACGGCCTTGGAGCGAAAAACCGTATCCTCGCGATTTGCGCCTTGAAACAACGTGACATTGAAATGAGCCGGAATGTCAGACGCGACAGGAATTTTATAGGTCGAAGGCGCATGCGTTCTGAGCCGTCCTTTATTGTCGTAGACGAGCTCTTCCGTCGTGAGCCACCCCATGCCTTGCACAAAGGCCCCTTCAATCTGGCCAATATCAAGCGCGGGATTTAGTGAGTGGCCGACATCATGAAGAATGTCGACGCGTTCAAGCCGCATCTCACCCGTTAACGTATCAATCGCCACTTCGCTGCAGGCTGCACCATAAGCAAAATAATAGAACGGACGACCGCGAGCGTTAGCCCGGTCCCATTCAACCTTTGGTGTTTTATAATAGCCTGCTTCGGAAAGATGAATGCGCGCTTGATGCGTGGCTTTGGCAACATCGCCAAAAGGAATCCGCTCATCACCTACAATCACATGATCATCGACAAAGCGGATAGAGTCTAATGGCACGCCGCGTGACGAAGAAAGAAATTCCGCCATGCGTTTCTTGATTGCGCGCGCCGCTAACAACGCGGCCATCCCGTTAAGATCTGATCCGGTAGAGGCCGCAGTGGGTGACGAGTTCGGGACTTTTCCTGTTGTTGTTGCCGTGATGCGCACGCGCTCGATCGCTACACCAAATTCTTCAGCTACGATCTGTGCAACTTTCTGGAAGAGCCCCTGCCCCATTTCAGTTCCACCGTGATTGAGGTGGATCGATCCATCTGAGTAAACATGAACCAACGCTCCCGCTTGATTGAGCTGCGTGAGCGTAAAGGAAATGCCGAACTTCAAGGGCGTTAATGCGAGGCCTTTACGGATCAGAGGTGAATCCGCATTGAATGCATCAATCGCTTGGCGTCGTTCACGATAATCTGCTTGGGATTCAAGTTGAGCAATGATTGTATGAGCTATATCATGATCTTCAACCGGCATCCCATAGGGCGTCACCGCGCCGTCAGGCCGATAAAGATTTTCTTTTCTGATATCGAGCGGATCTCGTCCTGTTGCGCTCGCCACCGCATCAATGATGCGCTCAATCGCTAAAATACCTTGCGGTCCGCCAAAGCCTCGGAATGCGGTGTTCGAAACTGTGTTCGTTTTCAATCGACGTGAGGCGATCCGCGCGGCAGGCATGAAATAGGCATTGTCGGAATGAAACATCGCGCGATCAACAACGCCTTGACTGAGATCAGCCGAATAGCCGCAACGCGCCAAAAGCGAAAGATCAAGGCCTCGAATATGGCCTGCTTCATTCGTTCCGATTTTCCAATCAACACGAAACTCATGGCGCTTGCCGGTCATCATCATGTCGTCATCGCGATCAAGACGAATCTTACAGGGCTTTCCCGTGACACGCGCCGCGAGTGCTGCAATCGCTGCCCATTGCGTCGCTTGGCTTTCCTTTCCGCCAAAACCACCACCCATACGACGTACTTCGCAGGTCACATAGGCATCAGGAACGCCCAACACACGCGCAACGGCATGCTGCACTTCCGTCGGGTGCTGCGTTGAAGAATAAACCTGCATCTCCTGCCCTTCACCGGGAAGAGCTAAGGCAACTTGTCCTTCGAGATAGAAATGTTCCTGTCCCCCAATATTAAACGTGCCTTCAAGTTTTACAGGGGAAGACGAAAGCGCTTCCGCCACATCACCCCGGCCGAAGGCATAATCAGGCAATACTGTCTCATCACGTTGAAGCGCATCTTCAACTGTTACAGAGGGTTTCTCCTCTTCAATTACTGTCTTAACAAGACGTATCGCGCGTCGTGCAGCGTCACGAGACTGCGCAACAACCGCAAACAAAGCCTGACCAACAAATTCGACGCGATCCGCAGCAAACATCGGATCGTCGCCCATTGCCGGCGACACATCATTTTTGCCCGGAATATCAGCGGCCGTTAAAACCGCCACAACACCGGGTGCACTGCGCACATCAGTCACATCAAGCGAAACGAGCTTTCCTCGCGCCACGGGCGAGCCACCAACAGCAATATGCAAGAGGCCTTCAGGCTCGGGAAGATCATCAATATAAAGCGCGCGTCCGCTGACATGACGTTCAGCCGAGTCATGCGGCAGCGCCTGTCCAAGGTAACGTTGAGGCGTATCATTCTGCGGCATGGGTCGACTCACGATGCGCAAAGATACGAGTGGTTGATGAGGGAACGCCGGCGATTTCAGCCATAGCCTTGATCACGAGGTTGCGCGCGACACGCATGCGATATTCTGCTGACGCACGATGATCGGACATGGGCTCAAAATCACGCTCTATCGCCTCAGCGCCTGCACGCCACGTCGCGATATCTTTGATGGAAGCGCCGATGATTGCGCGTTCTGTATTAGAAGCCCGCTTTGGAATTCCGGCCATCCCGCCAAAGGCAATGCGCGCATCCGCCACAATGCCATCTTTCACCGTGATTTTAAACGCTCCCATCACTGCCGAGATGTCTTCGTCTCTGCGCTTAGTGACTTTGAACACGCGAATGTGATCATCGGGGCCCGGCTTTTGAATTGTCACACGCCGAAGATATTCTTGCGGTTCACGATTTTGTTTTTTATAGGCAATAAAAAACTCTTCGAGTGGCAATTTGCGGCTTGAAAAGCCCTCGCGTAATTCAAGCATTGCGCCAAGCGCGATAAAGACTGGCGGCCAGTCACCAATGGGCGAGCCATTAGCAATATTGCCCACCACCGTTCCCGACATACGCACTTGCGTTGAGCCAAAACGACGAGCCAATTCACCAATGTCGGGATCGAGTGCTGCTAATCGTGGCAACGCGTACTGATGGGTGATCGCGGCGCCAATCGTTAAACTCGTTTCGCTTTCCTCAATTGTTGCTAATGACCGAATGCGGCCAAGCCAGATAATCTTCTTGAGATCCTGCAAGCCCTTTGTGATCCAAAGACCAACATCCGTTGCCCCTGCTACAAGCGTGGCATCAGGATGGCTTTTTAACAAAAAGGCAAGCGAGGCTTCACTTCCAGGTGCGGCAAAAAAAGCCTCACCATTCCCCATAAATACATCTTCACCGGCACGAAAATTTGAAAGCTCGGCAAGGGTAGCGCTTTCACGTCCATCAAAGTGATCAGGCGCTGCGGCAGCGCAACTCTCAAGCGCCGCCTCGACAATGGGTTTATAGCCAGTGCAGCGACAGAGATTACCCGCAAGCGCGTCATTGATCACATCTCGGTCAAGCGCTTCATGTCTTGCATGTGATAACGCAAAAAGACTCATCACAATGCCGGGGGTGCAATACCCACATTGTGAGCCATGGCGCTGGACCATCGCCGCTTGAACGGGGTGTAAACCTTTTACCGTTTCAAGATCTTCGACGGTTATAACATCTGTGCCGTCTGCTTGGCCTAAAAGAAGGATACAGGCGTTCACAGGCTCATAAACAAGACGGCCATTCCGTTCGCGCGCAAGCACTACGGTGCAAGCGCCACAATCGCCTTCGGCGCACCCTTCCTTGGTCCCCGTCGAACGTTCAGAGAGACGCAACCACTCAAGCAATGTCATGCGCGGATCGACATTTTCAACATCGATCCTTTTACCGCGTCGTAAAAAGCTTATGCTTGCGCGCGACATCGCTCAGCTCCCGCGATAGGTCGAAAACCCGTAAGGGGAAACAAGCAACGGCACGTGATAATGCCGCCGTTCTGATATGCCAAAACGGATCGGCACAAGATCGAGGAACGCGGGATCGGGAAGCGTGATCCCGCGCGCCCGGAAATAATCACCGGCGGCAAAAGATAGTTCGTAAATCCCGAATTGAAATTGATCGCCCTCAAGGAGCGGGGCATCCGCCCGCCCATCGGCATTTGTGCGGACCGTCTTTAAAACAGCACCATCCGAAAGGCGTGTCAGGGTTACCGCAAGGTTGTGGGCGGGACAGCCATGGGCCGTGTCGAGAACATGAGTCGTGAGTTTCATGCATTGATCATGACTCACTTTTTAATGCGACAGAAGGGGGATTATCCGAAAAGCCGTGCCCAAAAACCCGAAATTGGGCTTAGCGGAACCTATATTCCGTGATTTGTCGGTAAACTTGGCCCGGCCGGAGCACCGGATCCGGAAAATGGGCGCGGTTAGGACTGTCCGGCGGACGCTGCGGTTCGAGGCAAAAACCGGCGCGGGCTTTCAACCGCGACATCGCTATGCCGGGGACGGGAACATTCAAATTTTTTGCATCATAGAATTGGATGGCCGGCTCCGTTGTCCAAACCTCAAGACTGAGACCGTTGCGGCCCGATTTTGCGGTCGCGGCACGACGCAAAGCGCCAGACGGCTCTCTCAGCATGTAGTTTTGATCATAATGAAAGAGCCCCCCATCTGAGCCTTGATGCCAAATGGGACGCATCGTCCGGAAATCATAGGGCGTATCAGCGACGCGGCGGATTTCACCTGTCGGGATCAATTCCGGGTCAAGTGCCGTGATGAAATCGGATTCAATCTGTAATTGATGGTCAAGAATATCGTCCGACCCATCAAGATTGAAATAGGAATGCAAAGCGAGGTTAACAATCGTCGGGCGATCCGTCATCGCGGCAATCTCTGTGCGCAATGTCGCATCATCAACGAATCGATAGGTCAAAGTTGTCGTCAGTGTGCCGGGATATCCCCCATCACCATCTGGGGATACAAGCGTCAAAGTAACAGATGACTCATCCCAATGCGCCACTTGCCATGGACGCTGCCCAAATCCTGAAGCACCGCCATGCAAATTATGTTTGCCAAGAAAATTTTTCTCGAGTTGATACGCCTTGCCATCAATCGAGAATAGTCCATTACGAATACGATTGGCATAACGCCCTGCAAGCGCACCGAGATGCGGCGAGTGTTTCGTATAATCCTCAAGCCGTTCAAGGCCAAGAACCACACGCTGCTTATCTGCTCTAAGCGGCACAACGAGATCACGAATGACAGCGCCCCAATTCAGGATCGCTGCTTCCGCTCCCGATTTGGAGCGAATGGTGATTTCGTAAATCGGTTCATCACCCACTTGTCCAAAAAGACGTCTTGCCATGCCCTTTATGTCCTATTGCGGGATGATGTTTACCAACTGCCAATGTTCGGCATTGACGTCCAAGGCTCGGCAAGTGGTAAGGCCTCACCGCGTTGGAGAAGTTCGACGGAGATTCCATCGGGTGATTTGATAAAAGCCATGCGGCCATCCCGTGGCGGACGATTGATCGTGACACCCTTGTCCATCAACGCTTTGCAATAGTCATAAATATTATCGACACGATAAGCGAGATGACCGAAATTCCGGCCGCCCGTATATTCATGCTCGTCCCAATTATAGGTCAGCTCAAGTGCGGGCGATGTTGTTGCGGAGAAATGCGCTTTGTCGCCGGGTGCCACGAGAAACACCAAAGTGAAACGGCCCTTCTCATTTTCGCTGCGTCGCACTTCAATAAGGCCCATTTGATTGCAATAAAAATCGAGCGCCTGCTCAAGATTTCCAACCCGCACCATCGTGTGCAAATACTCCATCATCAAAGCTTCTCCTGAACAAGATTCGGTTGATTGTTTATAGCACCAACAGTGGCGAAAAGCCCTGGCGGGCGCAACCCCTTCTTGGCCGCTCCTCCCGTTCAAAAGCTGCTAATTGACCCAAGGCCCCAAACAGACTAGTCCGGCACGATCATCCGTCCGGTGGGAAGCCCCATGTCAAATGCCAAAGAAAGCGCGGCGCTGTCATCCATTCTGGCTAGCGTTGTCATCACTCTTGGAAAAGGTGGCGCGGGACTCGCGACGGGCTCGCTGGCACTCATTTCTGATGCCGCCCATAGTTTGCTCGACGTCGCCGCCACAACGATGACTTGGCTTGCCATTCGCGCGGCGGCAAAGCCCGCCGACGATGAACATCATTATGGCCATGGCAAAATTGAATCAATTGCAGCACTCGCTGAAACCGCTTTTCTATTTCTACTTTCAGGCGCGGTAGCGATTGAAGGCATAAGACGCCTTTGGGAAGATACAACAACAATAGAAATCCATTGGGCCGCTATCGCCGTGCTCTGCGGCTCAATTTTGATTGATGCGTGGCGGTGGTGGACGCTAACCCGCGTCGCCCGCGAGACAAACAGTGAAGCCTTGGCTGCTGATGCGCTTCACTTCTCTTCTGATCTGATCAATTCCGTCATGGTGCTAATTGCTTTTGGCGCTGCTGCTTTGGGCTATCCAGAAGCTGATGCACTCGTAGCTATTGGTGTGGCACTTTTCATCGGCGTTGCGGGCTATCGCCTTGCACGCCGCACAATCGATACGTTGCTCGATGCAGCCCCGGCAGGCATGACGCTTACCATTCGTGAAATTCTATCTGAGATTCCCGGCGTGGTCGCAATCGAAGATTTAAGGATCCGTCGCGCCGGAGCAGATGTTTTCGTGGAAGTTGCGATTGCGGTTGCACGCACCATGCCACTTGATCGCTTATCGCATTTGAAAGAGATTATCTCAAACGAGATCAACAAACTCTATAAAGAAGCGCGCATCACAGTTTCCGCTTCACCACGCGCACTCGATGAAGAGACCATTCTCGAGCGGGTTTTGTTGATTGCTGCCAAAAGACGTGTCCCTGTTCACCACGTCACTGTCCAAGATCTTGCTGATCGTCTATCCGTAAGCCTCGATCTTGAAGTTGATGGTCACTTAAGTATCGGTGAAGCGCACGCCATCGCGAGCCAACTTGAACATGCTATTCGCGAAGAGCTTGGGCCGGCAACCGAAGTCGAGACCCATATCGAGCCACTCGTCGTTTCAAGCCTATTTGGGAAAGATACCGACGAGACAACGCGCGCTAAAGTGGCCGAAGCGCTCACACGCCATGCAGCAACCATCGGGTCGATTACGGATATTCATAGTGTCCGCGTGCGTGAAACAGGCCATGGCTTAATTGTGAATTATCATTGCCGCGTCGATCCGCAGAGCGATGTAACAAGCGTGCACGAGATGGTTGATCGACTCGAACATGGCGTCAAAAGCGAAATCGAGAATATTCTCAGAATCGTCAGCCATACAGAGCCGATTCGGTCTGCGAATTCGTAAAGGCAGCCCCCATTAAGCGCATCTCGACGGCCGAGATCGACCTGATATATAGTGGGTTTGTTTCAACCCCTTGTCGAATGGTCCAAAATGCGTTCCGATCAATCGCCCGCGATTCGCCTCAAAGATTATGTTGCCCCTGCTTGGCGGATCAAAAATGTCCATCTGGACGTTACGCTTGACGATTCCCGCACGCGCGTTGTTGCGCGAAGCGTCTTTCATCCTCTTGGATCAACGATCACGCCCCTCATTCTTGATGGCGACGAGCTCGTTTTAGAATCGATCACGATTGACGACGTCGTTCTTTCTCAGTCTGATTATATCATCACCCCGCATTCACTTACTCTTAATTCGCCGCCACAACGGCAATTTACTTTGACAATCACAACGCGCCTTGATCCGGCCGCAAACACGAAGTTAATGGGGCTTTATCGCTCGTCAGGAAATTATTGCACGCAATGCGAAGCGGAAGGATTCCGCCGTATAACTTATTTTCTTGATCGCCCCGATGTCATGTCGGTCTACACAACACGTATTGTAGCGAAGAAAGACGATGCGCCTATACTTCTTGGCAATGGCAATCCGGTTGAGCAGGGCGACCTCGATAATGGATGGCATTATGCCGTGTGGCATGATCCACACCCCAAACCCTCTTATCTCTTTGCCCTTGTCGGCGGTCGCCTCGGTAAAGTGGGCGGGCAGTTTACAACACGCTCTGGACGCAAAGTTGACCTTGGAATCTATGTCGAGACGGGAAAAGAAAATCGCGCGGCCTATGCGCTTGATGCTTTGGTCCGCTCGATGAAATGGGACGAAGACGTCTTTGGCTGCGAATATGATCTTGATGTTTTTAATATCGTTGCCGTTTCTGATTTCAATATGGGCGCGATGGAAAATAAGGGTCTAAACATATTCAATGACAAATATGTCCTTGCGAGTCCCGAAAGTGCGACTGATACTGATTATCTCAATATCGAAGCCATTATAGCACATGAATATTTCCATAACTGGACGGGCAATCGCATCACCTGTCGCGATTGGTTTCAGCTATGTTTGAAGGAAGGACTTACAGTCTTTCGTGATCAGGAGTTTACAGCAGATCAAAG
>CAWUMH010000028.1:0-19154 GCA_963923565.1 uncultured Alphaproteobacteria bacterium | reverse complement strand
GCAATAAGAGCTGTTGCCTCGGTGCCGGCGCGCGCGCCCTTTTCCTGCCCGCCACCCCGGATCAAGCGGTCCTGCAAACTCAAGCCGCCCGATTTGAAAATCAGCGCCCCAATACCCTGCGGCCCGCCAATTTTATGCGCGGAAAGGGTTAGAATATCCGCGCCCGCCGCGACCTGATCGAGCGGCAAACGTCCCGACGCCTGCACCGCATCACAATGGAGAAGGCCACGATGGGCATGCACAATCTGCGAAAGCGCGGGGATATTCTGGATAACGCCGGTCTCGCTATTCGCCACTTGGATCGACACCAGCGCGCGACCGCCCTCAGCAGCGATCTCTTTTAGCCGCTCGTCTAACACGGACGAGACGATCCGCCCGTCGGCATCAACCGGCAAAAGGCTTTGCGCCCCTTTCGGCACCCGTGCACCTTCGAGACAGGAGGGATGCTCAACGGCACTCATAAAAAGATGAGTTAAAGCAATAGGTTCGCCTTCAGTCTTAATGCCCAGAGTCAACGTTGTAACGTTTGCTTCCGTCGCCCCGCTGGTGAAAACAACATCGCGGGACGAGGCACCACATAGCGCAGCAACCGCATCGCGCGCCTCTTCAATCACAGCGCGCGCCGTGCGCCCTTCCGCGTGAACAGACGAGGGATTACCGACCCGATCAAATGCCGCAATAAGAGCATCCCGCGCCTCAGCACGCAGCGGAGCCGTCGCATTATAATCGAGATAGGTCCTGACGCCGCCCATGGGTGCGACCGCCTCCTTTAGTTTTTTGGGCCGAATGCCGGAAATGCTTGCATTTAACCCCGGCCACCGTGCTAAACAGCGCTACCGAGACGGTTTGGCACATTGCCCGACCAAAATTCCGTGGAACGTTCAGCGGTTCTGGCTTCGCCTCGTGAGCCTGTCAAGCGACAGGGCGGGCGGGCCGCTCTTGTGAGCCCGTAGCGGTGCCACGCCGAGGTGAGAAAACTATGCCTGAGGTCATTTTTACGGGTCCCGCTGGTCGCATCGAAGGACGCTATAACCAGTCGAAAACCCGCGGCGCGCCCATCGCCATTATTCTACATCCGCATCCGCAATTTGGCGGCACGATGAATAACCCGCTCGTCTATGCGCTTTACTACTCATTTCTTGAGCGCGGCTTTTCGACCCTACGCTTCAATTTCCGGGGCGTCGGCCGAAGCCAAGGCGCATTCGATCATGGCTCAGGCGAATTGTCGGACGCCGCTTCGGCGCTTGATTGGGCGCAGTCCATCAATCCGGATGCGCGCGCGTGCTGGATCACAGGGATTTCATTCGGCGCCTGGATCGGCATGCAGCTCTTGATGCGTCGCCCTGAAATTGAAGGCTTCATTTCTATTGCCGCACCGGCGAACCGTTTTGACTTCTCCTTCTTGGCACCCTGCCCGTCATCGGGCCTGTTTGTTCACGGTACACAAGACCGTGTGGCACCGGCGAAGGAAGTGATTCCGATCATCGAAAAAGTGAAAACGCAAAAAGGCATCAAGCTCGAACATCAGATGGTCGAAGGTGCCAATCATTTCTTTGAAGATAAAACAGATGAGCTGATGCTTGTCGTCGATAAATATCTCGACAAGCGTTTGGGCCCTAAAAGCTCAACGCGCTAGAGCATTTTGCGATGAAGTGGAAACCGGTTCATCGAAACAAAATGCGTCAAAACAAAGTAAGTATTTTTTCATCACGATAAAAAACCCGCTTGGATTTATCCACGCGGGTTTTTTGTTGTTCAGATTTCAAATGCTCTTAATTGCCGAGCGATGCTTTTGCCTTCGCCCACCATCCGCCTTTTTTCGGCTTTGATGGATCGGCAATCACAACAGGCTCTGTCGTGATTGGTTCGGGAAGCGGTTGTGCTTCAGGCACTTGTGGCATTGCCGGTGCTTCACGAGGCGCTTCATAGCGCGGTGCCGAGGTTTCAACAGGCGCGCGTTCAACCGGAGCTGTTTCGCGCGGCTGATGATCACCTTGCGACGCGACTGAACTTTGCTCGCTTGATGCTTCAGACGACGAGTCTACCTCACCATTCGACTCCGCGGACACTTCCCCTTCGCCGCGACCGCGACGATCACGACGACGACCGCCGCGACGACCACGACGGCGACGATTGCCCTCAGCGGTCTCACCGCCTTCAGAAACAATTTCCGTCTCTTCAATCACATCGCCTTCAGCCGTAATTTCTCGCGTACCGCTGAACGGCTCACCCGCTACATTCGGTTGCGGTGAGTTAAGCGGCATTGGCGAGCCATCAGCATTGCGCTCACCGCCCCCACGCCGCCGGCGGCGACGGCGGCGACGGCGACCGCCGCCTTCACCTTGCTCACCGTCACTGGGTTCCTGATCACCACGACGCTCGTCATCAGAGGCGTCGGACTCATCCTGTTCTTCAACCTCTTCATCAACCTCGTCCTCGACGAGCTCGTCTTCAATCTCTTCAACAGGCAGAAGTGCAGACGGATTGGGGCGCGGCATCAATTGCACATCGCCAGGCATCACGATATCACCGCGCTCAACATGGAAGGGATGAGTGCCGGTCAATGTCTCATCAACCAAGATCGTGATATTGACGAGGAAAGTTTCTTCCAGTGACCGCACATGCATGCGCTTCTGGTTAAGAAGATAAAGCGCGATATCTGCACGCGCCTTCACTGTGATGTGATGCGATGCGCTCTTCAGCAACATGTCTTCGACATGACGCAATACATGCAATGCTACAGACGGCGTAGCGCGAACCATCCCTGCGCCCGCGCAATGCGGACAGGTGACGGTCGAGCCTTCAAGGACGCCGGTGCGAATGCGCTGGCGTGACATTTCCATCAAACCGAATGGCGAGATGCGTCCCACCTGAATGCGCGCACGATCATTCTTGAGCGCGTCTTTCAGACGGCGTTCAACAGACCGATTATTACGGTTTTCTTCCATATCGATGAAATCGATAACGATGAGGCCCGCAAGGTCACGCAAACGCAATTGTCTCGCGACTTCATCCGCCGCTTCGAGATTGGTTCTGAGCGCCGTGTCTTCGATATTGTGTTCACGAGTTGAACGACCCGAGTTCACATCGATCGCGACAAGCGCTTCGGTCTGGTTGATAACGATGTAACCGCCCGATTTCAGCGTGACCTGCGAGGAGAACATCGCATCAAGCTGCGGCTCGACACCAAATTTTGCAAAGATCGGCGTCGTCTCGCGATAAGGCTTCACATTTTTCGCATGGCTCGGCATGAGCATGCGCATGAAATCCTTCGCGTCCTTATAGGCATCTTCGCCGGAAACCTGAACTTCATCGATGTCCTTGTTATAAAGATCGCGGATCGAACGCTTAACGAGCGACCCTTCTTCATAAACAAGTGTGGGCGCGGTTGATTGCAATGTTGTTTCGCGCACGGTTTCCCACGCACGCATCAGATATTCAAAATCACGCTTGATCTCGGGCTTCGTACGCGCGGCACCGGCCGTGCGTAAGATAACGCCCATGCCATCCGGCACCTCAAGCTCTTGGGCAATCGATTTCAAACGCTTGCGATCAGCTGCATTGGTGATCTTGCGCGAGATACCACCGCCACGGCCCGTGTTCGGCATCAAGACCGAATAGCGACCGGCGAGCGAGAGATAGGTTGTGAGTGCTGCGCCCTTATTGCCACGTTCTTCCTTGACGACTTGAACGAGCAAAATCTGACGACGCTTGATCACTTCCTGAATTTTGTAATGACGGCGTGCCTGACGGGGACGCTCGGGAATATCTTCCATCGCATCGCCACCGCCGATTTGTTCGACGACGTGGTCTTCATCAGTGCCAACTTCCATAGGCTCATTGCCATGCGAAGCGGACTCTTCATCGTCGCTAGACGTATCATCATGGGATTCGGATGCTTCATGCGCTTCGGCTTGATGGCTATCATCTTCATGAGTACTTGGCTCATCATGCGACTCTGAGTCCGACGATGAGGCATACGCGTCAACCGCGTGATCATGATGATCGGACTCTGGAGATGACACGTGATGATCATCGCCACCACCCTGCTCATGCTCTAGGACCGAGGCCTCTTCTGAAAAGGCACTTTCGGGCGCGTCTTCAGAAACATGATGCGAGGACGACGCGCGCTTTGCACGATCATTACGACGCGACGACCGCGCCGGACGTTCATCATCAAAGTCCGCATCGCGGTTCGCGCGCATATCTTCTGCCAGAAGCGCTTCGCGATCAGCGACCGGAATTTGATAATAGTCAGGATGAATTTCTGAAAAGGCGAGGAAGCCGTGTCGGTTGCCGCCATATTCCACGAAAGCCGCCTGAAGTGACGGCTCAACGCGCGTTACTTTGGCGAGATAGATATTGCCGCGAAGCTGTTTTCTGTTTGCCGATTCAAAATCGAATTCTTCGACGCGGTTACCTCTGACGACGACGACCCGTGTTTCCTCGGGATGCGACGCATCGATCAGCATTTTGTTGGCCATGAGAGTCTCTCAATGGCGCCATCCGCCGTCTGCTCAGGATCCTCAATCGCGCTGGTTCTCTGTCCGAGGTGGACAGGCCATACATCGTTGCGAAAGACCGGATCGGGAAAAAGAAAGAGGAGGCGCCCTGTTGCCGCCCGGTACGGGCGTAGGGGTGATATGCCTTTGGAGGGAAGCGGACCAATCCGGCCGTCGATGACGCATCACGACCAGCCCTTGCGGGCAGTCTTGCGTCACTCATACGGAACCGAAACGCTTGGTTCACGCCTCACACCTCGACTGTTCGGGCCGACCATCGGTCAAAAACCGGGCGGCGTTTGATCAGAGCTTTTACCGGGGACGACAAGCGCCTTCCGGAAAAACTGTGCGAATCTGCCGGAAAACCAGAGACACGCCGGATGACAATCCGAACTTTCACCCCAATTCGGGTGAAAAAGCGCGCCGCTCGACCTAATTCGGGTCGGGTTGGCAAGAGCACAACCCTAGATAAGGGTCCCCCCCCTGCTTTGGCAAGCTTTTATCCGGGCGGGGCTGGCCTGCAAGAAATTGTCGCAACGGGAATTTTACGGTGAAGAGACCTTGCAGACGGCACGCGCTTCATGGAATTCACATCCCCTCGCCGCCGCTTTGGACAAGCCAATCCTCGATGAAACGTCTATACCCCCTGCTTTTGGTTCTGGGCTTCTTGAGCGTCTCGGGCTTAGGACAAGCCGCTTCGCCCCCTGCAGGCGACACCTTGCCACTGATTGTGATCGATCCCGGCCATGGCGGCGCGGATTTGGGGGCAACGGGCGTCACGGGCATTTTTGAGAAGGATGTCGTCCTCGATTTTGCCCGATCCCTCAAAAAGCGGCTGGAAATGCTCGGGACGTGCCGGGTAATCTTAACCCGCGAGCGGGATGTCTTCCTGTCGCTCGAGGACCGCGTGCGCTTCGCCAAAAAGCAAAATGCCAGCGTTTTCCTCTCAATTCATGCCGATACGATCACCGCAGCCACTGATATTCGTGGCGTCACTGTCTATACGGGTGATGACCGCCCCTCCGACGCCGAAGCCGCGCGGGTCGCAGAAGCGGAAAACAGGGCTGATGCGGGTTTGACCGCGCCCGAGAGTAAGATCGACTCATCCGTAAACGAGATCCTCGGCGATCTCATGTTGCGGGAGACACGCGCGCATTCGATTCTCCTGGCGCAAGAATTGGCCTCCCGAATTGCCGATGTGGTGCAGTTAAACCGTAATCCGGTGCGTGCGGCGGGGTTCCGGGTCCTTCGGGCGCCCGATATCCCCTCTGTTTTGATCGAAATCGGCTATTTATCCTCAAAAAGTGACATTGATCTCCTAACATCCGCCGACTGGCGTGACAGCACGGCACAGCGTCTTGCCGCCGGAATCTCTGAATTTATCGCCAGAACCCGGGCCAGCAGCTCAAAATCTACGCCCTGAGAACAGCAATTGCTCCTAAACGCCCCATCCTTGCCGCATTTGTATTTAGGGTGCGAAGCGACTAGATGGATGCGGCCGGCCCGGCCCCTTTTCGAATCTTTGTGAAGCCCAGCGAACCCGCCCGCCGCCATGCGCCTTCTTCTCCGCTTTTTCGGTTTCCTATTCACGCTCGGCGCGATCCTCTTCGCGCTTGGTGCGGCCGGTGCTGGATTCGTGATTTGGAAGTATTCGCAAGAGCTGCCCGACTACACGCAGCTCGCCGCTTATCAGCCGGCTGTGACCACCCGCATTCATGCGGGTGACGGGAGCTTGCTCGCCGAATATTCAAAAGAGCGTCGGCTCTACGTGCCGATCCAAACAATGCCGAAGCTTGTGATCAATGCGTTCGTGTCGGCAGAAGATAAAAATTTCTATCACCACATCGGTGTCGATCCTGAAGGGATCATGCGCGCCGTCGTGACCAACATCACGCATCCGGGCCGCCGCCAAGGCGCTTCAACCATCACGCAACAGGTCGCTAAAAACTTCCTTCTCTCTTCCGAGCAAACCTTTGATCGCAAGATCAAAGAAATGCTCGTCGCGCTCAAAATCGAAACAGCCTATTCGAAAGAGCGCATTCTCGAACTCTATTTGAATGAAATCTATCTTGGCCTCGGCAATTATGGTGTTGCTGCCGCTTCGCTCAATTATTTTGGCAAGTCCGTCAATGAACTCACTTTGACAGAAGCGGCCTATCTTGCCGCGTTACCGAAAGCGCCAAACAATTATCATCCCTTCCGTCGCACACAGGCTGCCCTTGATCGCCGCAATTATGTGATCGATCGAATGGTTGAAAACGGCTATATCAAAAAAGAAGAAGGCGAAGCTTCGAAATCGCAACCGCTTGGCGTAAGCCTAAGGGCCGTTTCACCCAATACAATATCTGCAGGCTTTTTCGCCGAAGAAGTAAGACGAGAATTATTTGATCGCTTCGGTGAGAAGACGCTCTATGAGGGCGGGCTTTCTGTCCGCACAACGCTTGATCCAAAATTACAACAATTTGCTCGGCAGACCCTCGCCGATGGCCTCGTGCGCTTTGATGAGGCGCGCGACGGATTTCACGGTGTCGTTCAAAAGATCGACGTGCAGACACTCGATTGGGGTGTTGAGCTTGCGAATGTTCCAGCTGTCACGGATGTAAAAAACTGGCAATTGGCGGTTGTTCTCGGATTTAACGGTGACATCGCACAGATTGGCTTGCAGCCGAAGCGAGATTCAGGCGGCCGCGTGCCATCAACTCGGGATACCGGCACGCTCGCTCCTGACGGTCTGAAATGGACCAAGAAGACAGCGAAGCAAATCCTCTCACCGGGCGATGTAATTTACGTCGAGCCGATGCCCGATAAATCAGGCCAATATCGGTTGCGACAAATTCCGGCTGTGTCAGGCGCGCTTGTGGCCATGGATCCGCAAACGGGTCGTGTGCTTGCAATGGTCGGCGGCTTTTCTTTTGATTTGTCAAAATTCAATCGCGCTACACAAGCGCAACGCCAACCCGGCTCCTCTTTCAAGCCCTTTGTGTATGCGGCAGCAATCGACAATGGGTATACGCCGTCTGACCTCGTTCTCGATGCGCCAATCGAAATTGATCTTGGCCCCGGTCAATCGATCTGGAAGCCCGAAAATTTCGACAAACAATCTCATGGTCTCAGAACGCTACGCTATGGTATTGAGCACTCCAAAAACCAAATGACCGTGCGCTTGGCGCAAGATATCGGTATGCCGCTAATTGCTGATTACGGAAAAAGATTTGGCCTCTATAATAATCTTCTGCCCGTGCTTGCGATGTCACTCGGTGCCGGTGAAACCACAGTTCTCAAAGTGACAAGCGGCTATTCGATGTTTGTGAATGGCGGCAAGCACATCACGCCCACTTTGATCGACCGTATTCAAGACCGCTGGGGCAAGACGATATTCCGCCATGATGACCGCCCCTGCCCCGATTGTTCGATTGAGAAATGGGCCGAACAAGCGGAGCCGAAAATACCCGACACGCGTGAGCAAGTTATCGATCCGCTCACTGCCTATCAGGTGACGTCAATTCTAGAAGGAGTTGTTGTGCGGGGAACGGGTGGTTCGGTCGCCGCAGTCGGCAAACCGCTTGCAGGAAAAACCGGGACAACCAATGACGCGAAAGACCTTTGGTTTGTGGGCTTCTCGCCTGATCTCGCTGTCGGCGTTTATATGGGTTATGACAAACCAAAATCACTTGGCAGCCAAGCACAGGCGTCACAATTCGCGGCGCCGATTTTTCGTGACTTCATGAAGCTGGCATTGGCCGACAAACCTGCCACACCCTTCCGCGTTCCGGCTGGAATCAAGCTCGTGAGCATCAATATAGAGACGGGGTTACGCGCGCAGCCCGGCGAAAAAGGTACGATGATCGAAGCGTATAAGCCCGGCACAGAGCCTGCTGCGAATGATACAGGCGATATGCTAAGCACCCAGAGTCTGTTCTCACCCTCGCCCGATGTCGAACGCGCGGTAGGCACCGGCACAGGTGGTGTTTACTGAGACCCAAAGCCAATTGTCTTTACAAATACGCGACACGCTTGTAACCGTGCCGCCCTTACAGAAAGCGGATACAACGCCATGCGCGCTGAGATACAGAATTTGGCCGAAGCCGCCAAGCAGTCCATCGGACTGCTGAGGAGGCATCTTTGACGTCGATACCGCCACGCGACGTCTAGCCGAACTCAACGCGCTTGTTGAAAGCCCCGATCTCTGGAACGATCCTGAAAAAGCGCAAAAGCTGATGCGCGAACGCACCGAGCTTGAAGACTCGCTTGGCGCGATTAACCGGCTCGAAGGTGATTTGCGTGATGCGGAAGATCTCATCGAGATGGGAGAATCCGAGGGCGACCAATCCATCGTCACCGAAGCAGAAGAGTCAATCCGTGCCCTTCAAGCGGAAGCTGCGCGGCGTCAGATTGAATCATTGCTCTCCGGCGAAGCGGATCAGAACGACACCTATCTCGAAATTCACTCAGGCGCGGGCGGCACAGAGAGTCAGGACTGGGCGCGCATGCTCATGCGCATGTATACGCGTTGGGCAGAACGCCGTAAATTCAAAGTCGATGTAATGGATCTCTCCGACGGTGAAGAAGCGGGTATCAAAGGCGCCACACTTCTAATCAAAGGCCATAACGCCTATGGTTGGTTAAAGACAGAGTCAGGTGTGCATCGTCTTGTGCGCATCTCGCCCTTCGATTCCAATGCGCGTCGGCATACAAGCTTTGCCTCCATCGGAGTCTTCCCCGTGATTGATGACCGCATCAATATCGAGGTCAAAGAATCTGATTGCCGTATTGATACGTATCGTTCATCGGGCGCAGGCGGCCAGCACGTGAATACAACAGACTCCGCTGTCCGTATCACGCATATTCCGTCGGGCATTGTTGTAGCGTGTCAGCAAGAACGCTCGCAACACAAGAATCGTGCAACCGCTTGGAATATGTTGCGCGCGCGTCTTTATGAGGCTGAACTCAAAAAGCGCGAAGATAAAGCGATGGCGGATCAGGCAGCTAAAACCGATGTGGGTTGGGGCCACCAAATCCGCTCTTACGTGCTGCAACCCTATCAGCTCGTCAAAGACCTCCGCACCGGCGTGACATCAAGCGCTCCGGGCGATGTACTTGATGGCGATCTTGATAACTATATGCAAGCAGCACTCGCCCAACGCGTCTATGGCGGCACCGTCGAAGTGGAAGATATCGACTGATCACCTAAAGAGATTGAGCGGCTTTCAAAACCTCTTCGGCATGCCCATCAACTTTGACTTTGCTCCAAAGCGCCGCAATTTTTCCTTTGCCGTCGATCAAAAAGGTCGAACGCTCAACACCCATATATTTGCGGCCATACATGCTCTTCTCGACCCAAACGCCATAATCTGAAAGCATGGATTTGGTTTCATCAGACGCAAGCGGAAAATCGAGATCATATTTGTCTTTGAATTTGTCATGGCTCTTAGGGCTGTCCGGTGAAACGCCGATGATCACGGCACCGGCCTTCTCAAAAGACTTGCGCAGCCCGTTGAAGGCAATCGCTTCCTTTGTGCAGCCTGACGTGTCGTCTTTGGGATAAAAATAGAGGACAACCTTGCTCCCCCGCAACGCCGACAAGGAAATTTCAGACCCTCCGTCGCCCGGAAGTTTGAAATCAGGAGCCTTATCACCCACTGCGAGCTGTTTAGACATGACGCTTTCCTTTCATCGAATCATTCCGGATAGGTAAACTACGCGCCATGTATCCACCCAGATTGCGTTTTTCGATGCAAAATTATGTGCTAGGCCGGTCCAGAGCCAGACAGCGTTCATTCATGCACAAGCCGATATGCCCATAACCATTATGAGATATGAATCGATATGACGGGAACTCCGACCCCACAGGAGCCCCCACACCGCGATGAGCCCCTTGAGGCTGCATCGCGTGATGGCATCGTGTTGCCTGTGGCCAAGTCCAAACGACATTGGAGTTTTCATCTCTCCATGCGCGGCATCGGCTTGATTGCCGAAATTGTCGGTCTCGCACTCCTCGTTGTTGGTCTTGTTGCCGGATTCGGTTTGTGGACTCTTTCAAGTGGTCCGATCAATTCTGAATTTATAACGCGCCAAATTGCGGCCGGAATCGAAAGCCGTCTCCCCCAAGGTTATGCCGTCTCGCTATCAAGTGCAGAGATAAGCGAAGTGGTCGGCGGGCTTCATCTTCACATTGATGGATTTGTTGTTCGCGACGAAACTGGAAAATCAGTAATTGTCGCGCCGCGCGCCGAGATCGGCTTTGATGGTCTATCTCTCCTTGTTGGACGTCTGACACCGCGTGATATTGATCTTTCGGGATTGCTAATCGCGGTCACAATCAAGCCGGATGGCTCCGTCGCCATTTCGGAAGACCTAATTGAAGCTGCAGAAGCTGTTGAACAACCAATTGAGCCTCAACAAATTGAACCCAGCGATCAAGTGCAAGCACCGCTTGCCATCGGTGCGTTTATTGATGCGTTGTCGATGCGGCAAAGTCCCCTTGGCATTCTTGAAAAAGCTACGCTGCACAATGGTATCTTACGTATTGACGATCAGCGACGCGGACGATCGCTACGCTATCGCAATCTCAATTTAACTTTCGAGCGCATCAACAGTGACCAGATCGTACTCGATCTCGGCGCAGACTCTGATAATGGTCCTTGGCGCGTTCAAGCCTCTCTAAAAGGCAAATCCGGAGAAGCTCGGGAGTTAAATTTAAAAACTTCAGATCTTCGTGTTTCGGAACTTCTGGGCTTTGCAGAAAGAGGAAGTATTCCCCTTCGCACAGACATGCCCTTGTCTCTCGATCTCACACTTGATGTTGATGGCGAAAGTAAACTGACGGGATTGAAGGGCGCCATCAAAGGTGGCCGCGCGACAATCATCCTTGATGATCCGCGCGCTCCTCCCATTCGGGTCGACGAAGTCAAAGGTGAGTTTGCGCTTTCCGATGATGCTTCGCGCATTGTCATTCCCCTCATTGAATTTGCGAGCGCCGAAACCCATTGGCGTGTTAGTGGCGAAGTGCGCTTACCGCAGATAGCGGCAGATGGGTGGGATTTTGTATTGCGCAGCGGCGGCGCCACGATGATGGGTGACGGCTCCGCGCGCGCACCGATATCAATTGACCGTTTCTCATTAAGCGGCACCATCATCGCGGGGTTCAAGGCAACAAGAATCGATGCTCTCGAAATTATCGGCCCTGATTTAAATTTAACGGGCAATGCCCTTATTGGCGCCGCCGAGGGCAGAGATGGTTTTAGACTCTTTCTCAGTGCGAAAGAGTCATCCAGTCTCAACTTACTCGCATTTTGGCCCAGTTTTTTGGTACCAGAAGTACGTTCTTATCTCGGCCAATCAATCGAGGCGGGCATGATGAGCGAAGCGCGCTACGCGCTCGATCTTGATCCGGAAAGCCTCGCAGCCGCATTATCAGGAAAGCCCATCCCCGATAAAACCGTTGCGCTAGATATAGCCTTTAACGATGGCGTCATGCGCGTCGATAAAGGTCTGCCCCGGCTCATTAATATGAGGGGCCGCGTGCGCGCCACCGGAAAAACGGTCGGCATTGATATTGATCGCGGTCAACTAGAATTGCCGGAAGGTCGCACGCTTGAAGTGCCCCAAGGTACCTATCGCGTGCCCAATACTGATATTGTTCCGGCGCCGGCTGATGTCGCTTTTCGTATGCAAGGGGGAGCAGCAGAATTCGCAACCGCGATGCAGGCGGAGATGTTGAAATCTGTGACAGCGCCTTCGCTCGATCCAAAACAAACGAGCGGATCAATGCAGATGGATATCAAACTTCATTTTCCGCAAAAGCCCGATTTAAAACCACAAGAAATCGAGCTCAGCGCCGAGGGCATCTTCCAAAATCTCCATACGGATCGCGCCTTCGGTCGCGAGCCGCTTGAGAATGGAACGGTTCGGATCAAAGCCAATAGTGAAGGCTTGTTGATCAATGGCGAGGGCTTGCTGGCCGGCGCGCCGGCGCAATTCGAATTACGACAAGCAAAGAATTCGCCAACGCAAGATGCCACTGTGTCAATGATCATTGATGATGCATTGCGCGAGAAGAAGCAAATGCGCACGCAGAGTCTTCTCAATGGTCCTGTGACTTTATCATTGAAGCTCACGGGCATTGGCGGACAAAAGATTAAAGGCACGGGCGATCTTGATTTTCAGAAAGCATCGGTCGCGGGCCTGATACCAGGATGGACGCGCCCCGCAGGAAAACCCGGCAAAGCGACATTTTCATTTTCCCTACTCCCCGATCAATCCATCAAACTTGGTGATCTTCTTTTCGACGATCCGTCAATTTCGTTTAAAGGCAGCGCTGAAATTTCACCTGATGGCGATCTGAAGTCGGTATCGCTCACACAATTGCGCGTGATGCCAAATGACAAAGTATCGGCAAGCCTTGAGCGGATGGCGCAAGGTCTTCGCGTGAAGATCCAAGGTGATACGCTCGATGGCCGCGCTTTGATTAAAACTGTCACAGCACCTGGAAAAAATTCAGCGACGTCAGGACAAGACATCGATCTTGATTTGAAAGTTGGAACATTAGCCGGTTTTAACAGCGAAGTGATGCGCAATGCCGATATTCGCATCCAAACGAAGAGTGGCGCTCTCAAAGAGCTACGCATCGATGGCAAGCTTGCACAACAATCCGTGATCGCCCAGCCCGCGCGCGGCGAAAATGGGCAACCGGTGTTCGTGATTCAAACAGCCGATGCGGGTGCGCTCTTGCGCTTCACGGATATCTATAAGCGCATGAATACAGGCGCTCTGTCTTTGCAAATTGCTGCAACCGGCGAACCTCTCGACGGCGTATTAACAATCCGGCGCTTTGCTATTCTTGATGAAGAAGTCTTGGCTCAACTCAATGCGCAACCGGGGGCACCAGGCGGAAAGCCAATCATCACCGATCCGCGAAATGTACAATTTAATCGACTGGCCGCAAGTTTCACGTTGGGCTCGGGCCGTATCACGATCAAGGACGGCGTCATTTCCGGTCCCGTGATTGGCGCCTCGATTGAGGGTACAATTGACTACGCAAAAAGCGGAATCGATCTGCGAGGCGCGATCGTTCCCGCTTACCTTGTCAATAATCTCTTCAACAAATTGCCTATTATTGGACAATTGCTCGGCGGCGAAAATGAAGGCATTTTCTCAATCAATTATCGCGCGGTAGGCCCACTTTCATCGCCAAGTATCAGTTACAATCCACTCTCTGTCGTGGCGCCGGGTTTCTTGCGCAAACTCTTTGAGGACCGCGCAACAACTGAAGGGGTAAAGCCCCCGTCCGATGTACCGAAGGCGCAGTGATCAAGACGGCTTAAGCAGGATATGGCGCTTTTTACCCATCGACAATTTGATCGCACCATCGCGTAAATCTGCTTCCCGAAGCACAGCGCGCGGATCACTGATAAGCACATCGTTCACGCGTAATCCACCGCCTTGAATTTGGCGACGCGCTTCACCGGTTGAGGGTACAAGCCCGGCTGTTACAAAGGCCGTCAACACGCCGATGCCGGCATCCAATTCAATGGCGCTGATGGTGATCGTCGGCAAAGTATCAGCCGCAACACCTTGTTCAAATGTCTTACGCGCTGTATCCGCGGCTTCATCGGCAGCATCACGACCATGCAATAAAGCGGTTGCTTCGGTTGCGAGCACTTTCTTGGCTTCGTTGATTTCTGATCCCGCAAGCGCTTCAAGCCGCGCCACTTCATCAAGAGACAATATCGTGAAGAGTTTTAAGAAACGTCCGACATCAGCGTCTTCGGTATTGCGCCAATATTGCCAATAATCATAAGGGCTGAACATATCAGCATTGAGCCACACCGCACCCGAGGCGGTCTTGCCCATTTTCGCGCCTGATGCTGTTGTGAGCAGTGGCGTTGTCAAAGCGTAAAGTTGTTGCGACCCCATGCGGCGGCCAAGCTCAACACCATTGACGATATTGCCCCATTGATCGGAGCCGCCCATCTGCAAAGAGCAATCATGCATGCGCGACAATTCAACGAAATCATAGCTCTGCAAAATCATGTAATTGAATTCGATGAAGGAGAGTTCTTGCTCGCGCTCAAGCCGCAGCTTCACTGAATCCATTGTCAACATGCGGTTGATCGAGAAGTGACGTCCGATATCGCGCAGCATGTCGATATAATTGAGCTTGGTGAGCCACTCCGCATTATCGACCATGATGGCGCCATTGGGCGATTTTCCGAAATCGAGAAACCGAGAGAACACACCCTTGATGCTGTTCTTGTTGGCTTCGATCTGATCGACCGTAAGAAGCTTCCGCGTTTCGTCTTTACCCGACGGATCGCCCACGCGCGTAGTCCCCCCACCCATCAGCGTAATCGGGCGGTGCCCGGTCTGCTGCAACCAATGCAGCATCATTGCCGAAATCAGATTGCCAATATGGAGTGAAGATGCCGTACAATCATAACCGACATAGGCCGTGATCCGCTCTTTACGCGCTTTTTCATCAAGCCCCGCGAAATCGGAACATTGATGGATATAGCCGCGCTCGGAGAGAACGCGCAGAAAGTCGGATTTAGGCTTGAAGTCGGACATAGGATTGGTTCCGGTTTGCGGCGGCGAGATGTAAGGGTAAAGGCGGGTCAGGGCAAGATATGCGTGCGATTTGCGGCAGACGCCTTGCTTCGGCCTTGTTTAATCGCCATTTTCCGGATCAATGAGTGATGTTCAGCTCCAACTTGTGATCGTCTCACCGTGCCTCCGCAGCTTTCCTTGCCAAAAGTCAAAGATACCCGCGCCCGTGTAAATTGGGGCGCGATGGCGAGTGCGGTTCTCCTCCTTTCGGGCGTGACCATAACTCCTGCCGCTCAAGCGCAAGTGCGGCATGGTGTGATCCGCGATGCCGAGATCGAAGCGCTTCTCAAAGATTATGCCGCACCGATTTTCAGCGCCGCTGGTATCGCCAAAGGCTCGATCAAGATCGCATTGATTGATGACCGCTCTTTCAATGCGTTCGTAACAACAGGCCGCCGGATGTTTGTGAATATTGGCGCGCTCATGGAGTCAAAATCGCCGAACGAGATCATTGGCGTCATCGCTCATGAGGCCGGTCATATTGCGGGCGGCCATTTAACGTTGCAGCGCGAGCGGGCCGGTATGGCCGCGATGATGGCCACGGCGGGTGTGGTTCTTGGTGCGGGAGCCATGGTCGCCGGGGCAGGCAACCGCAGCATGAACTCGACCAATGGCGGCATGGGCATTATGCTCGGCGCGCAGGAGCTCGCCGCGCGGTCTATGCTCTCCTATCAGCGAGGGGAAGAACAAGCCGCGGACCGTGCGGCCATCAAATATCTCGCAGCCACCAATCAATCACCAAAAGGCCTAGTCGATACATTCAAGCGCCTCTCCGATGACCAGATGTTCAAGCTCGACGGCATCGATCCCTATTTGATGAGCCATCCGGCGCCACAGGATCGCATCGCCAGCCTCGAACAACTTGCCTCTTCAAGCGCCGCTTATGGCGCCAAGGATCCGACGTCTCTTGTGGCCCGCCATGAAATGATGCGGGCTAAGCTCTATGGCTTTGCGGCCAAAGGTGAGGAAGTCACACGCCGTTATCCCATTTCTGACATGTCATTGCCTGCGCGCTATGCCCGCGCCATCATGAATTACCGGTACAAGAAAACCCCTGAAGCCCTTGCACAAATTGATGAACTTTTGAAAGCTCAACCTGCCAATCCCTATTTCTGGGAGCTCAAAGGGCAGGTCTTGCTCGAATTCGGTCAGGCGCGGGAAGCTGTCTCGGCATTGCGCCGCGCGACGGGGGGAGCCTCAGAATCCGGACTTATTCGGGGGCTCTTAGGACGCGCCCTGATTGCCACGGGTGACCGGGCTTTGCTCGATGAAGGTATCCGCGAATTGACGAATGCCAGTCAGCGCGAGCCCGATGACGTCGAAAATTGGCGGCAACTCGCAATTGCTTACAATCAGAAAGACAATATCGGCATGGCGGAGTTCAGCGCCGCTCAAGAAGCCATGCTGATGGGCGACATGCAGAGTGCGGTCAATCATGCCGCCAAAGCCAAGGGGCTATTACCGGCGGGTTCGCCTGCGGCATTAAAGGCCGATGACATTCTTAACTATCGTAAGCCAAAGTCGAATTAGCCGATCAACCGCTGCTCACAGGAATGACTCTCATGCGTTTTGCCCGCCCTCTTCTCCTCGTGATCGGTCTCGCACTTGCCGCTGGTAGCGCGCAGTCTCAGGAAAAGGCCTTCTCGGATGCTCAAAGGCTCGAGATCGGCGAGATCGTGAAATCCTATCTGATGAGCCACCCCGAACTCATTCAAGAGGCGCTGAACGAACTCGACAAAAAGCAACGTGATGTCGAGGCGCAAGCGATAAAATCGGCAGTTACAGCACTGAGCTCCGAACTCACTAAAGCCGAGAATGGCGTTGTGCTCGGCAATCCCTCTGGCGATGTCACATTGGTCGAGTTTTTCGATTATAATTGCGGCTATTGCAAAAAATCGCTCGCCGACATCATGGGCCTGATCAAAGCTGATCCGAAATTGCGCGTCGTCTTGCGCGATTTCCCGGTTCTGGGCCCTGACTCGGTTGAAGCCTCGAAAGTGGCGCTCGCTGTCCGCAGCCAATTGACTGGCGCGAAATATATGGAGTTTCACCAGAAGCTCCTCGAGTCCCGCGGCCGCATCGGGAAAGACCGCGCGATTGAGGTCGCCAAAAGCCTCGGCGCCGACCCGGCAAAGATCGAGAAGGATCTTGAGTCGGCCGAGATCAAAAGGCTGCTTGGAGGCACGATGCGCGCGGCCGATCAGCTGCGGATTGGCGGCACCCCCGCCTTTGTGGTGGCTGACGGGGTGATTGTGGGCGCAGTGGGGCAAGATGCCCTCGCCGAGACCATTAAATCGGCCCGATCCTGCGGCAAATCCGTCTGCTGAGAGACGCGCTCCATAAAACTGTCACAGAATCGATTCGAGCCGGGCTTTTGAGGCCGACTCACCCCCCAGGCACCCACCCCTAGAGCCCTGTCTGCGACGACTCGTATTCCCTCATTGGTTGTAATTTTTCCTGCCACTCGCCAAAATTTTAGCCTCCGGAGGGGAAATTCCCCTTACGTCTGAGGCACTTGCAAAGTCATCCCCATTATTCACTCTTTCTTAAGATTTACCTACAACATATAGGGGTAAGAGCAAAATTTACCTCTAGAACTAGAGAGAAAGTCTTGACGGGATCGGGGGGCATATCTAGGGTCAGTCCTCGTTGCGCTGGTTGCCGGAGGGTGAGTTATCCACAGGCGGCCAACGGGGCACATCCCGTCAGCAAGGCGCGCCCGAGGAACAGGTTCCGACGGTTGGCGTTGCCCTGAAAAGGGTCAAGGTCCGGTGGAGATCATCCATCGGCTGGGGGCGGTTTGCGGCGTGAAGGTTCTCGTTAAGAGTGCATCGCGTCCAAGCCGATACGTGGAGTAGAAAAGGGTCGCAGAAGCGGCCGGCCAGAAGAATTCTGGCATATTGGGACATTGAAAATGCGGATTGAACGTTTCTATACAAAATCAGGCCAGTCGCCCTATCAAGATATCGCGTTCAAATCCGCGACGAGCGAGATCAAGAATCCCGACGGCTCGATTGTCTTCCGTCTCGAGAATATCGAAGTCCCCGAACAATTCAGTCAGGTCGCGGCCGATGTGCTCGCGCAGAAATATTTCCGCAAGGCCGGTGTGCCCGCGCGCCTCAAAAAGGTGGAAGAGAATGACGTGCCGTCATTCCTCTGGCGTTCGGTTCCCGATGAGGCTGCTCTTGCCGCTTTGCCTGAGAAAGAACGCTTCGGCTCCGAGATGAGCGCCAAGCAGGTGTTTGATCGCCTTGCCGGCTGCTGGACCTATTGGGGCTGGAAGGGCGGCTACTTCAAATCGGAAGAAGACGCACAAGCCTTCTTTGACGAGCAACGCTATATGCTCGCCCGCCAGATGGTCGCGCCGAATTCGCCGCAATGGTTCAACACTGGTTTGCACTGGGCCTATGGCATTGATGGTCCGTCACAAGGCCATCACTATGTCGATTTCAAAACCGGCAAACTCACGAAATCAAAATCCTCTTACGAACATCCGCAGCCGCATGCCTGCTTCATTCAGGGCGTTGCTGATGATCTCGTGAATGAAGGCGGCATCATGGATCTCTGGGTCCGTGAAGCGCGTCTCTTCAAATATGGTTCGGGCACGGGTTCGAATTTCTCGATGCTGCGCGGCGAAGGCGAAAAACTCGCAGGCGGCGGCCGCTCATCGGGCTTGATGTCATTCCTGAAAATCGGTGACCGTGCCGCAGGCGCGATCAAATCCGGCGGCACGACGCGTCGTGCGGCGAAGATGGTTGTCGTTGATGTCGATCATCCGGATATCGAAGCCTATATCGATTGGAAGGTGAAGGAAGAGCAGAAGGTTGCGGCTCTTGTTACCGGTTCCAAAATCGTTTCAAAACATTTGAAGGCGGTGATGAAGGCCTGCGTGAATTGCGATGGCCCCGCTGAATCATGCTTCGATCCAGAAAAGAATCCCGCTCTGAAGCGCGAAATCAAATTTGCCCGCCGTGCGCTTGTTCCTGACAATTACATCAAGCGCGTCATTCAATTTGCGAAGCAAGGCTATAAGGATCTCGATTTCCC
>CAWUMH010000027.1:0-19247 GCA_963923565.1 uncultured Alphaproteobacteria bacterium | reverse complement strand
ATGGGATTGGGCATGTTGGCGCTGCCGGTGGGTATCATCGCGACCTCATTTGCCGAAGTTATTCATCGCCGTGATTTTGTAGTGACATGGGGCATGGTTTCGCGTGTGCCCCTTTTCAGTGAACTTGATGCCGATGATGTGGCGCAGATCATGCGCTTCTTGCGATCACATACTGCAGTGCCGGGCGAAATTATCGTCAGGCGCGGTGAGATCGGTCATTCGATGTATTTCATTGCATCGGGCCAGATTGAACTTGACCGGCCAAACCATCAGACATCAATTTTAAACGAGGGCGATTTTTTCGGCGAACTGGCTGTTCTTAATCCGGCACCGCGAACAACCACCGCGCGCGCATTAATCCGCTCTGATTTGCTTGTGCTTGATGCGTCTGATCTGCGTCTATTGATGTCCGATCGTCCCGAACTTGGTCGTCGGGTCGAGGAGGCCTCACGCGAACATCGCACGGAGATAATCGATGACTCGGCTCAGTCTGATCAGTGATAAAAAAGCCCCGCCGAGCGGGGCTTTTCCTTTTTAAGGCGTTGATGCTCTACGCCATTTTCTTTTTCAAGATTTCATCGACCTTGTCGAGGAAGCCTGTGGTCGAGAGCCATTTTTGATCTGCACCAACGAGAAGCGCCAAGTCTTTTGTCATGAAACCGGTTTCAACTGTTTCGACACAGACTTGTTCAAGTGTATCGGAGAAGCGAGCCAGTGCCTCATTGCCATCGAGTTTGGCACGATGGGCGAGGCCGCGTGTCCACGCAAAGATCGACGCGATTGAATTGGTCGATGTTTCTTTACCCTTCTGATGTTCGCGATAATGGCGTGTCACCGTACCATGCGCCGCTTCCGCTTCGACGGTTTGACCATCGGGCGTCATCAACACCGAGGTCATGAGCCCCAAGGAGCCGAAGCCTTGTGCGACAATATCGGACTGCACATCGCCATCATAGTTTTTGCACGCCCAGACATAACCGCCAGACCATTTCAGCGCGGACGCAACCATGTCATCGATCAAACGATGTTCATAGGTGATCCCTAAAGACGCGAATTTGCTTTTGAATTCGGCGTCATAGATCTCTTGGAAAATATCCTTGAAGCGGCCGTCATAGGCTTTGAGAATCGTGTTCTTGGTCGAGAGATAGACGGGATATTTGCGCTGCAAACCATAGTTCAATGACGCGCGTGCAAAGTCGCGGATCGAGTCATCGAGATTATACATCGCCATTGCGACACCGGCGTCGGGGAATTTGAAGACTTCCTTTTCGATCACCGTGCCGTCATCGCCTTCGAACTTGATCGTCATGCGACCTTTGCCGGGCACTTTGAAATCCGTCGCGCGATATTGATCGCCAAATGCATGACGGCCGACCACGATCGGCTGGGTCCAATGCGGCACAAGGCGCGGCACGTTTTTACAAATAATAGGCTCGCGGAAAATCACGCCGCCCAAAATATTGCGGATCGTGCCATTCGGCGATTTCCACATTTCTTTTAGATTGAATTCTTTCACCCGCGCTTCGTCCGGCGTGATCGTCGCGCATTTTACGCCGACTCCATATTTTTTGATCGCGTTAGCCGAGTCGATGGTGACTTGGTCATTTGTCGCGTCACGGTTTTCAACCGAGAGATCATAATAATGAAGATCAATATCGAGATAGGGATGGATCAGCTTATCGCGGATATAGTGCCAGATGATCCGGGTCATCTCATCGCCATCGAGTTCAACGACCGGGTTTGCGACCTTAATTTTTGCCATTATCCCATCCTCTTTGATTCATGCGCCTCGTGCCCTCTGAGTGGGGCCCTGAACCGCTTTTTTAATCGAGGCGTTTCTAGCAGAGGCTTGGGCTTCGGGCAAAGCACACCTTAGGCGAAGGAGGCATACCGGAAGCGGGGAGGGGAGGCTGGACAAATCGGGTCCGCCTCGCCATAGTCCGGCCCGTTTTCAGGGTATTTCCCGGGGATAATCACGCCATGATCCGTTTGCTCACACTCATTTTCACCTGGTGGAACGGTGCCACGATCGGCACGCTTTTTCACACCTGGCGAAAAGGGGAATTTGTAGGGATGGATCAATTCGGTAATCGCTATTTCCATACAAAAGGCGGAGTCAAGGATCCGGCCTTGGGCATTGTGCGCCGCTGGGTGATTTATAATGGCGAAGCCGAAGCCTCGCGCATTCCGCCCGGCTGGTATGGCTGGATTCATCACAAGCTGGCTGTGCCGCCGTCGGAAGAAAACTATAAGGCGCGGGAGTGGGAATTGCCTCACCTCCAGAACCGTACGGGAACAGCCGATGCCTGGCGTCCCCAAGGTTCGATCCTGTCCGCGGGTCAAAGGCCAAAAGTGACCGGCGATTATACGCCATGGTCTCCGGAAGCGTGAGCTTAGGTTTCAGTCGTTTTTCGTAAAATTTGAGTGATCGGTTTCAAAACTTTGTGAGTTGTATCGCGTAACTGTGTCGGCTTTCCGTTGAGGAGGTCGTTCATGAGTGCTCATGTCAATTCTCAAATTTCTGGACATCCGATGCCGCGCGCGCCGAGCGAACAGGAAGTTAGCCATCTCTTTGCTTTGGCCGAACATGAAATCATTCATGGTCGCTTAACCGAAGCCTTGTTGTTGTTGCGCTTTATCCGCGCAATTGACCCCAATCATACCGATGCTGCTGCCAGAACAGCCCTCGTATTGTTCCGCCGCGAACAATGGCCGGACGCGTGGGATGCGTTTGATATCCGCTTTAAACTGATGTCGGCGCAACCTACAGTGACCATCCGGAATGCCGATGGTACACGAAAAGATGTGCCGCGTTGGAATGGGGGCCTTCCGCCAAAGAAACTTCTCGTTATGGATGAGCAAGGGCTCGGCGATACAATTCATTTCGTACGATTTTTGCGCTTTCTCGTCGAGAAGGATGTTGATGTTACATTCGTAACGCATCGTATTTTGTTCGACTTACTCAAGACACTGGAACTACCGATCACTTTGAAACCGAGTGATGAACCGGGTACTGTTGAAGGAGTCGGAGGCTGGACACCTCTGCTTCATATTCCACGCGCATTGAACATTGATCCCGCGCGCTATAGCGAAGCTGTGCCCTATATCAAAGCCGATCCTGCGCGTATTGAGAAATGGAAAGCGAAACTACCGAAGGATAAATTTCTGATCGGTATCGCGTGGGCGGGCAATCCTGATTCACCGGCGGAGAAAGGGCGCTCAGCACCGCTTGAAACATTTGCGCCTCTCGCTGAACTGCCGAATATCGCGTTGGTTGTTTTGCAAAAAGGGAAAAGTCTGCAAGAGGCGGAGACCGTTTCTTTTGCGGATCGCCTCATTCGCTTAGGCGATGATTTTGATGAAGGGGGGCAGGCATTTCTCGATTCAGCAGCCGTTATGATGTCGCTCGATCGTGTCGTGAGCGTTGATACCTCAATTCTTCATGTTGCCGGTGCTTTAGGGCGGCCCACGGACTTGTTGTTGCGACGTGAACCCGATTGGCGATGGCTTGCGCGCGAAAGCGATAATGTCTGGTATCCATCTGTCACTTTGTTTCGTCAGAAGACGGCGGGCGATTGGCGCGAGCCCATGGAAAAAATTCGTGACAATCTTCTTCGTGTCATGGGCAAAGCCGCTGAAGACGAAACGCTTCCACAGGTGAAGAGTGAGCTTTTGTCCGAACCGACTCGTCCGCTTGTTCCGGTCTCTATTGGTGAGTTAGCCGATCGCCGAGGTATTCTTGATCTCAAAACAGAACGCGCACCCCAGAAATCCGTGAAAGCGGAGGCGAAGCGCCAGCGTGCGGCGCTTGATCCGGCATGGGAGGCAGTGCTCGCACAGAATGATGCGTTGGTTGGCCTTGATGCCGAATTACGCGCTATCAATGCTGAGCTTTGGGAGGTCGAGGATCGGCTTCGGCTTGCTGAAGCGCAGAAAGTCTTCGATGAGGGCTTTGTGGCTCTGGCGCGCTCTGTGTATCGCCTGAATGACCGCCGTTCCGAAATCAAACGCCGGATGGACCGGATGGCGGGTTCGACGTTTACCGAGATCAAATCCTATGCCGGCAAGAGAAAATGATCCTCTGACGGCTTTGGCCTTTTTCCCGCCCCCGTTACCGTGCTAGAGCCCGAACCGCCTGATTTGGTATGGGGCTTGGAAGGCATTAGGAATGGTCAGAGTTGCTATGAGAGCGATATTGGGGGCGTGGGCTTTTGCGCTCGCGCTCAGTGGCGCGCCTTCGCTCGCTCTGGCGGATAAGATTAAAAATCCAATCGCGATTTTCTCTGGCCTCGACAAAATTACAGGACGCATCATTTCTTTCGAAGTGGGGATCGACGAGACGGTCGAGTTCGGTGCCTTTCTTGTGACGCCGCGTGTTTGTTACACACGGCCGATCACCGAGCCACAAAACACAACGGCGTTTGTTGAAGTCGACGAGATCACGGTGGCGGGAGAGACGAAGCGCCTGTTCGGCGGATGGATCTTTGCATCATCGCCGGGGCTCAATGGCGTCGAGCATCCAATCTATGATGTGTGGTTGATCGGCTGCAAAGGCGGCACGGTTGTTATTCCTGAATCAACAGAGATTACTCCAAAGTCGCCGCCACCGGCATCAGCAACGCCGGCGCCCTCAACAAATGCGCAACCGACGCAGCTCGTGCCGACAAAACCAGCGAAGAAAAACTAATCGGTCTCTCTCGCGTCGAGTATCGCCAAGATATCTTGGCCGTCATGTGTCGATGTTTCATCAAATGCAAAGAAATCGGCGTCTATCTCAAGCGCTTGATCAAGATGCGCCAAGTAAGTTGTGCGATCGATTTCAACTGCACCAAGGCTTTGCAGATGCGGTGTGATGAATTGCGTATCGAGCAACCGAAAATGCCCTTTGATTAAACGCGCAACGAGATGGGCAAGAGCGATCTTCGATGCATCGCGCTTTTTATGAAACATGCTCTCGCCAAAAAACGCGCCGCCCAGCGCAATGCCGAAGAGACCACCGACCAACTCGCCGTCGAACCACGCTTCAACACTATGGGCAAAGCCTTGTTCATGAAGTTCGACATAGAGCGAACGGAGACGGTGGCTGATCCATGTCGTTTCTCGTGCGGTCGCACAGGATTCGATCATGCGCGGAAAATCAGAATTGATCCGAATATCAAAAAGATCTGCGCGTAGCGCTTTGGCAAGGCTTCGTGAAATATGAAGGCCGTGAAGAGGAATTATTCCCCGTTGACGCGGTTCGATCCAGTGAAGCCAGGGATCATGCGCACTCTCCGCCATTGGAAACACGCCGATGGAATAGGCGCGCAACATCAATTCAGGAGTGATGCCGTCGGGCGATAGCGACCGCCGGCTCATCTTGCGTTACTCTGTCGGCGCGCCATCCATGCCGCCAGCATTCAAGAAATGCTCGAGCCAATGGATGTCATAAAGGCCATTTTGTATATCGGCGTTGCGCACGAGAGTGCGGAACAAAGGCAAGGTTGTTTCGATGCCATCGACAACGAATTCATCAAGCGCACGACGAAGACGCATCAAACATTCATTGCGTGTGCGGCCGTGAACGATAAGTTTGCCAACGAGCGAGTCATAATGCGGCGGAATCGTATAGCCTTGATAGACGGCTGAATCGACGCGCACGCCCAAACCACCAGGCGGATGGAAATAAGCAATCTTGCCGGGAGACGGACGGAAGGTTGCGGGATTTTCCGCATTCACACGGCATTCAATCGCGTGGCCTTGCAATTTGATGTCTGATTGTTTGATCGACAGTGGAGCACCGGCAGCAATACGAATTTGCTCATTCACAAGATCGATGCCGGTGATCATTTCGGTTACCGGATGTTCGACCTGAATACGGGTGTTCATTTCAATGAAATAGAATTTTCCGTCTTCATAAAGAAACTCGATTGTGCCCACGCCAAGATAACCGAGATCGCGCATGGCTTTCGCGCAAGTCTCGCCGATCTCCGAACGCATGCTTTCATTGAGTGCGGGTGAGGGGCCTTCTTCCCAAACCTTTTGATGACGACGTTGCAGGGAGCAATCGCGTTCACCAAGATGCACGGCGTTACCTTGGCCGTCACCGAGTACTTGAATTTCGATATGGCGCGGTTTTTCTAAAAACTTCTCGATATAGACCGCATCATCACCAAAGGCCGCTTTCGCTTCTGTGCGCGCGGTATGAAATGCATCAACGAGATCAGCCTCGGTGCGCGCGACTTTCATGCCGCGACCGCCACCACCTGCTGCCGCTTTCACGATGACAGGGAAGCCGATTTTTTTGGCGATCTTGAGCGCGTCCTTCTCGTCGGTCACACCACCATCAGAACCGGGCACGCAAGGAATACCAAGCTTCTTGGCTGTCCGCTTGGCTTCGATCTTATCGCCCATGATCCGAATATGTTCAGACTTCGGGCCAATGAATGTAATGCCATGGCTTTCGAGAATTTCAGCAAAGCGTGCATTCTCGGACAAGAAACCATATCCGGGATGAATAGCATCGGCACCGGTGATTTCACACGCCGCAAGTAATGATGGAATATTGAGATAAGAGTCACGTGATGTTGGCGGACCAATACACACGCTTTCATCGGCAAGCTTCACATGCATCGCGTTGACATCGGCTGTTGAGTGAACCGCCACGGTCGCAATGCCGAGCTCTTTACAGGCACGCAAAACACGAAGCGCGATCTCGCCCCGGTTTGCGATGAGAACCTTGTCAAACATCAGAGGGAACCTCGGTTGGACTTATTCAATGACGAGCAAGGTTTCGCCGAATTCAACCGGCTGTCCGTCTTCAACGAGAATAGATGTGACCGTGCCTGCGCGCGGTGCAACGATTTCGTTGAAGGTCTTCATCGCTTCAATGAGTAAAATCTTATCGCCCGCTTTCACAACGGAGCCCACTTCAACAAAGGCTTTCGCGTCAGGTGAGGGGCGACGATATGCCGTGCCGACCATAGGCGAGGCCACAGCACCCGCTTGTGCTTCAGGCTTTGCGGCGGGGCCCGCCGTCTGCGGTGCAGGAGCAGCTGCTTGCGGAGCCGGTGCGTGATGAACAGCTTGAGGAACATGTAACGCATGCGCCACAGTACCGCCACCGCGCTGCACCTTGATGCGGAGATCACCCTTTTGCACTTCGATTTCGGAGAGATCGGTCTTGCCGAGAAGACGGGCGAGCACTTCGACAAGATCAGTATCAATCGCTGACGGCGTCTTTGGTGCCGATGATTTGGCTACCGCGGTCTTCGGCGATGACGCAGCCGATATCTTTGCTGCTTTCGCTTTAGAGGTCGTCGTCTTTTTTGAGGGCTTACGCATTCCGTTTAGGCTCCGCTGTCTTAGTCTTTGTCAAGCGAGATGAGGAAGAAGTGCATCGAATGCGAGTTCGTAACTCGCTGCGCCAAATCCGCAGATCACGCCTTTGGCAACCGGTGAAATGTAAGAATGATGCCGGAATGTTTCGCGCGCGAAAACATTCGACAAATGGACTTCAATCACGAGCGCGTTCGAGGCGCGTATCGCATCATGAAGGGCAATCGAGGTGTGGGTGTAAGCGCCGGCATTCAAGAGCACGCCGGCTTTTGCAAGACCTGCTTCTTGTATCCAATCGACAAGTTCACCCTCACGATTGGTCTGCCGGAAAACGAGTTTTACTTTGGCGGCCTTCGCCTTTTTCTGGAGTGTCGCCTCAATGTCCTTGAGGGTCGCTGCGCCATAGGTCGAGGGTTCCCGCGTGCCGAGCAGGTTCAGATTAGGACCATTCAAGACGTGAACGGTTTTCATGGCCATGCCTCTTTTGAGCCTTTCATAGGGGGCGGGAATAGGGGCGCCCAACACATCCGCCCCTTCTAGCCGTTTCGGAGGGCCTTTGAAAGTCTTAGGCCCCTTTGGGGTTAATGGCGGCGGGGATAAAGCCGGTCAGAGATCGACTAGCTCGGTGGCAAAAGCGGCGCGTTCCTGGATGAACGCGAAGCGCGCCTCGGGCCTATTACCCATCAATTGCTCGACGGAGCTCTCTGCCGCGGGCCTGCCGTCTTCCGGAATGACGACACGCAGCAGGGTGCGGCGGCGGGGGTCCATGGTCGTTTCTTTGAGCTGCCCCGGCATCATTTCGCCCAAGCCTTTAAAGCGGCCGATTTCGACATTGGACTTGCCCTTGAACTCGGTACGCATCAGCTCGTCCTTGTGCGCGTCGTCGCGGGCATAGGCCGTCTTACCGCCATGAGAGAGCCGATAGAGCGGGGGCACCGCAAGGAAAAGATGTCCATTATCAATGAGTTTCGGCATTTGCCTCCAAAAGAAGGTGATCAAGAGCGAGGCAATATGAGCGCCGTCAACATCGGCGTCGGTCATGATGATCACGCGCTCATAGCGCAGATCATCATCGCGATAATGGTTGCCGGTGCCACAGCCGAGCGCCTGTAACAGATCCGAGAGTTGTTGATTGGCAAGGAGCTTGTCCCGCGTCGCCGAGGCCACATTCAGGATCTTGCCCCGCAAAGGCAGGATGGCTTGGGACGCACGGTCACGCGCCTGTTTGGCCGAGCCGCCTGCCGAGTCACCTTCCACGATGAAGAGTTCAGAACCCGCCGCGCCCGCATTGGAGCAATCCGCCAATTTGCCGGGCAGACGCAATTTCCTGACCGCGGTCTTGCGGGCGATTTCCTTATCGGCGCGGCGGCGGAGCCGCTCATCGGCGCGTTCTACCACCCAGTCGAGCAGCTTGAGCGCTTGGCTGGGCGCTGCCGCAAGCCAATGATCGAACGCATCGCGGATTGCCGTTTCGACAATTTTTGCGGCTTCGAGAGTGGCGAGCTTGTCTTTCGTCTGGCCTTGGAATTCCGGCTCGCGAATGAAGACCGACAGCATCGCCGCGCAGGTAATCATGATATCGTCAGTGGTGATATTGGCGGCGCGTTTGGATTGATTGATGCGGTCCGCGTGATCTTTCAATCCGCGCAAAAGCGCGATGCGCAAGCCTTGTTCATGCGTGCCGCCTTCAGGCGTCGGAATTGTATTGCAATAGGAATTGACAAAACCGTCATCGACTCCGCCGAGCCATGAGATGGCCCATTCAAGCGAGCCATGCCCACCCTGTTTTTCGATCTTTCCGGAAAAAATTTGATCGGTGACGGTTTCGCGGCCTTCAATCTCATTGGCGAGATAATCTTTGAGGCCCGAGGGAAAACGGAACACGGCTTCAGCGGGAACATCTGTCCCTTCAACGAGAGAAGGCGTGCATGACCAGCGGATTTCAACACCACCGAAGAGATAGGCCTTTGAGCGGGCCATGCGGAACAAGCGCGCGGGTGAGAATTTCGCTGCTTTACCAAAGATTTCGTGATCGGGTTTGAAGCGCACTTTCGTGCCGCGACGATTTTGAACTTTGCCAATCAGTTTCACTTTGCCGAGTGGTTTGCCGCGCGAAAAATCTTGCCGATAAAGCTGCTGGCCACGCGCGACTTCGACTTCGAGCAATTCGGAAAGGGCATTCACAACTGAAACACCGACGCCATGCAAACCGCCGGATGTTTCATAAACTTTTGAATCGAATTTACCGCCCGCATGAAGCACGGTCATGATCACTTCGAGTGCGGATTTGTCTTTGAATTTCGGATGCGGATCGATCGGAATACCGCGCCCATTATCGCTGACCGACAAGAATCCATCGGCGTCCAATTCAACCGTGATGACGGACGCATGACCGGCTACTGCTTCGTCCATCGAATTGTCGATGACTTCGGCAAAGAGATGATGAAGCGCCTTCTCGTCGGTGCCGCCGATATACATGCCGGGGCGACGACGAACGGGCTCAAGCCCTTCGAGCACTTCGATCGAAGCGGCCGTATAGCCCGCTTCGCCTGGTGTGCCCGTGGAGGAGCGGGCGCTGCTTTCAGCTTTTTTATCGGCTTTTGGTGATGATTTGCCTGAAGCAGGGGCCTTGCGGCTCGCATTACCGCCAAAAAGATCGTCGGAGTCTGTCATGGAAGAGAAGTTAATTCCGGTCAGCAAGTGAGAGACATCGGCCGCAGGTCGAACGCGGGATCGCGCCTAGTGCAAAGACCGATTCGAGTTGACGTGCTTATCGCATGGACGCGTAAGATGAACCACCCTGATGAATGAGACTTAAGGCTTTAGATCCTTTATCCGCCTTGTCTGAATACCAATGATTGGTATAATAATTTTTGCCTGAGAGCAATCAAAGCCGGAGCAGGGGTATGGCCCGCAATACGTCATTCAGCCTTGGCGAGCATTTTGCCGATTTCGTTGATATGCAGGTTTCGTCAGGACGTTATGGCACCGCGAGCGATGTTGTTCGCGCCGGACTTCGATTGCTTGAGGAGCAGGAATTGCGCTTAGCCGCTTTGCGACAGGCGCTCGAAGAGGGCGAGGCCAGCGGTACGCCCGAAGAATTTGATGTTGAACGGTTTCTTGTCTCGCGTCGCCATCGCGAGGCAGGGGCCGGATGACCCGACGACAACTGCTTTTCACGCCCCAAGCCCAACGTGATCTTGATGAAATCTGGCGTTACTCCGCCAAGGAATGGAGTGACGAACGCGCGGATCACTATATCCGCGCTCTGATCGCGACTTGTGAAACCGTCGCGCAAAGACCGGATATTGCAAGGCGTCGTGATGACGTTAAGTTAGGTTATCGAGCGGCATTAAGTGGATCTCATATTATCTTTTTCAAAATATCTGGACCGTCTCTGATTGTTGTCCGCATTCTTCATCAACGGATGGATGTGATCCGACATATGTAACGGGGATTGGTTTATCCAAACAAAAAGGGCACCTTTCGGTGCCCTAATCGTTTTACTCAATTTGATCCCGAAAGATCAGAGCGAGTAATACATCGTGAATTCGACCGGATGCGGTGTCATTTCGAAACGCGCCACTTCAGTCATCTTCAATTCGATGAAGCTGTCGATGAAGTCATCGTTGAACACGCCGCCAGCTTTCAAGAAGGCGCGGTCCTTGTCGAGGTTCTGGAGCGCTTCACGAAGCGAGCCGCACACTGTTGGAATCTTCTTCAACTCCTTCGGCGGTAAATCGTAAAGATCCTTGTCCATCGCTGCACCCGGATCGATCTTGTTCTGGATGCCATCAAGGCCCGCCATCAACATCGCGGCGAAGGCGAGATAGGGGTTCGCCATCGGATCGGGGAAGCGCACTTCAACACGCTTGGCTTTTGGCGATGTCGTGAACGGAATGCGGCATGAGGCCGAGCGGTTACGCGCAGAATAAGCAAGCAACACCGGCGCTTCATACCCCGGAACGAGACGCTTGTAAGAATTCGTCGAGGGGTTGGTGAAGGCGTTCAATGCTTTTGCGTGCTTGATGATGCCGCCAATATACCACAAGCATTCTTGTGAGAGGTCAGCATATTTATTGCCCGCGAAAAGCGGCTTGCCGGCTTTCCAGATCGATTGGTGAACATGCATACCCGAACCATTGTCGCCATAGACAGGCTTCGGCATGAAGGTTGCCGTTTTGCCATAGCTCTGCGCGACATTGTGGATCGCGTATTTGTAGATTTGCATCTGGTCGCCCATCGTCACGAGCGTGTCGAACTTCATGCCTAGCTCATGCTGGGCTGATGCGACTTCGTGGTGATGCTTTTCAACCTTGACGCCCATTGACGCCATTGCAGCAAGCATTTCGCCGCGCATGTCCTGTGCAGAGTCCTGCGGCGGTACGGGGAAGTAACCACCCTTTACTTGAATGCGGTGACCGAGATTGCCGCCTTCATAATCGGTGTCGCCATTGGTCGGCAATTCCGAATGGTCAAGCTTGAAGCCCGTGTTGTAAGGGTCCGACATGAAACGCACGTCGTCAAAGATGAAGAATTCAGCTTCAGGACCAACATACACAGTGTCGCCGATACCGGTCGACTTCAAATAGGCTTCTGCCTTCTTTGCAATGCCGCGCGGGTCGCGGTTGTAAGGCTGGCCTGTGCCGGGATCGAGAATGTCGCACACGATCGACATGGTTGGAGCAGCAAAGAAGGGATCGATCTGTGCTGTTGACGGATCAGGCATCAACGTCATGTCTGACTCATTGATCGCTTTCCAACCCGCAATCGATGAGCCGTCGAACATTGTGCCTTCGGCAAAAATGTCTTCGTCAACCATCGACACATCGAATGTGACATGCTGCCACTTGCCACGCGGATCGGTGAACCGGAAATCGACATATTTGATGTCCTTGTCTTTGATTTCCTTCAGGACATCTTTTGCGGTCTTCATCTTCGTCGTCCTCTTTTTTAAAAAAGTGAACTTGCGTTCACGATCACTGTCGCCGACCGGTCAGCCGGTGCGGAGTTAAATGGCATCGAGTCCGGTTTCACCGGTACGGATACGGATGGCCTCTTCAACGGGTGATACAAAAATCTTGCCATCGCCGATGCGACCTGTTTGGGCCGCGTTGCGAATGGCGTTCACTGCACGCTCGACGAGATCGTCCGGCAGTACGATTTCGATTTTCACTTTGGGAAGAAAATCGACCACATATTCGGCGCCCCGATAGAGCTCCGTATGGCCCTTCTGCCGACCGAAACCCTTGGCTTCAGTGACAGTTATGCCTTGCAGGCCGACGTCTTGGAGGGCTTCCTTCACATCGTCGAGCTTGAAGGGCTTTATGATCGCCTCGATCTTTTTCATCTGAAGCATCCGGGTCCGTTGAGGAGTTCGGCGCCGCTTATCGACCCGAAATCCGCACGCGGTTTAGCATTCTCACTCAGGGGACGCCATTAAGAATTGCGTGACTATGATGTCGAATATTGCATTATTTGCCTAAAATTTGTGCAATTGCATTTACAATATGCAACCGCTTTTCTGAAATTGCAGGCAACATCAAGCAGCGGCAATTTGGAGCCCTGAAGGGGTGAAGTGGGTGGAATGAACGAGATTCTCACGGTTGAAGAGATGGCGCGGGCCGATCAGGCCACGATTGCCGCGGGAACGCCCGGAATTGTCCTCATGGAGCGCGCGGGGCGGGCGGTCGCTGATTGTGCTCTGGAGATGGTTCGGCCGGGGGCGTCGATCATCGTGCTTTGTGGACCGGGAAATAATGGCGGTGACGGGTTCGTGGCCGCGCGGTGTCTGGCAGGCCGGGGCTATGTTGTATCGCTGGCGCTTCTCGGATCGCGCGAAGCACTGACCGGTGACGCAGCTTTGGCTGCCGAGGGATGGGATGGTCCCGTTGTGCCTCTCTCAGAGGCGTCTCTCGATGGTGCCTCCTTGATCATCGACGCACTTTTCGGGGCGGGTCTGAACCGTCCTCTCGAAGGCATCGCGCGCGACGTGCTCGAGAAAATCGGCGCGTCCGGCATTTCCGTTTTGGCGGTTGATGTGCCTTCGGGCTTAGAAGGGAATACGGGGCAGGTGTTGGGTTTTGCGCTAGAAGTTACCAGAACCGTGACCTTCGCCCGATTGAAGCCGGCGCATGGGCTTTACCCGGGGCGACGGCTTTGCGGGAAAGTTACCGTCGCGGATATCGGGATCACCGACGCAACGATCGCATCCCTTTCGCCAAAGCTTCATGTGAATGGACCGGATCTCTGGTCGGGTATTCCGATGCGTCCGGAAGAAGAGGGACATAAATTTCGGCGGGGCCATTTGCTCGTTGTTTCGGGCGGTGTTGAGAGCACCGGCGCAGCGCGGCTCGCGGCGCAGGCGGGTGCCCGAACGGGCGCGGGTCTTGTGACGGTCGCTTCGCCGTCCGATGCGCTCACCGTCAATGCTGCCGCCCTGACCGATATTATGGTTCGGCAATCAAATGGTGTTGAGGGGCTTGCGACACTTCTCGCCGATCAGCGCCGCAATGCCGTGGTATTGGGGCCAGGGGCAGGAATTGGTTCAACCACCCGGGCCCAGGTTCAGCTCATTCTTGAAAGCGGACGTTCGGCAGTGTTTGATGCGGACGCGCTGACGAGTTTTGAAGGCGAAGCGGGAGCCCTCGCAGCATATGTCGCGCAGGGCGCTCCGAGCCAAGCGGTCATTACACCTCACGACGGCGAATTTTCACGTTTTTTCAATAAACAAACAGAAATAGTTGAAGCAAAAGATCGGCTTGCACGCGCTCGCAAGGCCGCCGCTTTCTTGGGTCTTGTGGTGGTTTTGAAGGGTCCGGACACGGTGATCGCGGCGCCTGATGGTCGGGCTGCATTATCAATGAATGGCACGCCATGGCTTGCGACGGCAGGGTCGGGCGATGTGCTTGCCGGAGCTATTGGTGGATTGCTCGCGCAGGGCCATCCGGCTTTTGAGGCGGCGGCGGCCGGTGTTTGGCTTCATGCGGAAGCCGGACGATCCATAGGGCCCGGGCTCATGGCCCACGACCTGCCGATGGCTCTCCGTTCGGTGATTGGGCGTCTTTTGGCCTAAAGCGTTTTTCAGTCCTTTTTGCGCTGGAGTCTTTTTCCGACCATGCTATAGAGCCGCGTCCCGACGGGTTTTGACGGATAAGCGCGGCGCGCGCCGGCGCGATCTCGAGAGGATGAGCGGGCGTGGCGGAACTGGTAGACGCGCTGGGTTTAGGTTCCAGTGACGCAAGTTGTGGGGGTTCGAGTCCCTCCGCCCGCACCAATTCCAAAGTTCTCCGCGCAATGTCGCGCGGTATCGATTGAAGGCAAAAAAAGATCATGCAGGTAACGAACACGCTCTCGGAAGGCTTGAAGCGCGAATTTAACGTCGTGCTACCAGCGGAAGATCTGGCCTCAAGGCTGACGACCGAGTTGGTCACGATGAAGGACAAGGTCCGCATCAATGGCTTCCGTCCCGGCAAAGTGCCGGTTGAGCATCTCCGCCGTGTTTATGGTCGGCAGGTGATGGCGGATGTGGTGCAGAACCTCGTCAATGAATCGACCCGCAAGATCATTGAAGACAATTCTATCAAGCTCGCCCTCGAGCCAAAAATCGTTTTCCCTGAAGATCAGGAAACCGTTGAAGCGGCGATCAGCGGCAAGGGTGGCCTAGAATATAAAGTTCAGATGGAAATCCTTCCGAAGATCGAGATCAAGGATTACGCCGGCATCGCAGTCACACGTGAAGTCGTTTCTGTGGCTGACAAGGATGTTGATGAATCGGTTCAGCGTATGGCCGATCAGTCGCGTCCTTTTGCTGATCGTGCTGAAAGCGAAAAATCGAAATCCGGAGATCGCGTAACGATCGATTTCGTGGGCATGATCGATGGCGTTCCGTTCGAAGGCGGCACAGGCAATGACATTCCGGTCGTAATCGGTTCGGGTCAGTTTATCCCTGGCTTTGAAGAGCAATTGATCAATGTTGGTCAGGGCGACACGGTGATTGTCAGCGCAACATTCCCGGCGGAATATTCGGCCGCGCATCTCGCCGGAAAAGCAGCGACATTCAACACTGTAATTAAAAAAATTGAAGCACCAGGCGAAGCGAAGATCGACGATGACTTCGCCAAGACCTTCGGCTTTGAAGCGCTCGATAAATTGAAGGACGCGATCCGTTCGAACATCGCACGCGAATATGAAGCGGTCGCGCGCAGCAAGACCAAGCGTGAACTTCTCGATGCGCTTGATGGCCAATATGATTTTGAATTGCCGCCCGCGCTTGTCGAGCAGGAATTCAACGGCATCTGGAGCCAGGTGATGGGCGAGATGCAGCAGTCAGGCAAGACATTCGCGGATGAAGATACGACCGAAGAAGCCGCGCGTGAGGAATATCTCGGCATCGCCAAGCGTCGTGTCCGTCTGGGTCTCGTGCTCGGTGAAATCGGCGAAACCGCCAAGGTTGAAGTGACCGACGAGGAAATCTCGCGCGGTGTGATGGACCGGGCCCGTCAGTTCCCTGGTCAGGAAAAGATGGTTTGGGATTTCTATCGCCAAAACCCACAGGCATTGGCTGAAATCCGCGCTCCGCTATTTGAAGACAAAGTCGTCGATCACATTCTCGCCGGCGTTAAGGTGACCGAAAAGACGGTGACCCGCGAAGAGCTCATGAAGCAGGACGATGAGGACGCACCGGCCAAGGGCAAAGCGTCCAAGAGCAAGGCCAAAGCTAAAAAAGACTAAGGTTTTTCAACGCTTTAACGAATTAAGTGAGCGGGCGCCCGGCGTCCGCTCTTTTTATTTCGGCCGAAGTCTTTATATCTTGTTTAGTCCGATCCGATTCACGGGTCGTATTGTCCCTGTCCCCCTAAAGTTCCGAAGGCCCCCATGCGCGATCCGATTGAGACCTATAACCAGCTCGTCCCTATGGTGGTCGAGCAGTCGAACCGTGGTGAGCGGGCTTTCGATATCTATTCCCGCCTCTTGCGCGAGCGCATCGTTTTCCTGACGGGACCCGTCGAGGACAATATGGCCTCGCTCGTGGTGGCGCAGCTGCTCTTCCTCGAAGCCGAGAACCCCAAAAAGGAAATCTCGCTCTATATCAATTCGCCGGGCGGGGTCGTGACCTCGGGGCTCGCGATCTATGACACGATGCAATTCATCCGCCCGCCGGTGACAACGCTCTGCGTCGGCCAAGCCGCCTCCATGGGCTCGCTTTTGCTGGCGGCAGGCGCGAAAGATATGCGTTTTGCCCTTCCGAATGCCCGGATCATGGTCCATCAGCCGTCCGGCGGCTATCAGGGTCAGGTCACGGACATCATGATCCACGCCAAAGAGGTTGAAGGTCTCAAGCGTCGGCTCAATGAGATCTATGTGAGCCATACGGGTCAGGATTACGAGACAATCGAAAAAGCGCTGGAGCGCGACAATTTCATGACCGCTGACGGTGCCAAAGAGTTCGGTATCATCGACAAGGTCATGGATAAGCGGCCCGGCGACCCCGAACCCATTAAGGAATAAGGGTTTTTCTTCTGGCCCATTGGTTGCAGGACCAAAGATACAGGGGGGGCCTCATTAACCTTAGTCTCGGGATTTAAGGGTTTTGTTTAGGTTCCTCAGCTATTGCTCGATTCGTCCGGGCGTGGTTGCATAGGGAGATATCTGATCGTCCGGTCTCCCTGGTGCGGATTAAGGGCTCGTCTTGAGCTAGACCGGTCGGTTTGGGTGCGGAGATTACGGCAATGAGTAAGGTTGGCAGCACGGATTCAAAGAGCACGCTTTACTGCTCATTTTGCGGCAAGAGCCAGCATGAGGTCCGCAAGCTGATTGCAGGGCCGACCGTGTTCATCTGCGATGAATGCGTTGAGCTCTGCATGGACATCATCCGCGAGGAGTCGAAATCCTCGCTCGTGAAATCACGCGATGGCGTTCCGACTCCAAAAGAAATCCGCAAAGTGCTCGATGATTATGTCATCGGCCAAGAACATGCGAAGAAGGTTCTCTCTGTCGCGGTTCACAATCACTATAAGCGGTTGAACCACGCGACGAAGCATAATGATGTCGAGCTTGCAAAGTCGAACATCTTGCTTGTGGGTCCGACAGGTTCGGGCAAGACGCTTCTCGCGCAAACGCTCGCGCGTATTCTCGATGTGCCTTTCACGATGGCTGATGCAACAACGCTCACCGAAGCCGGTTATGTCGGTGAAGATGTCGAGAACATTATTTTGAAATTGCTGCAGGCGTCCGATTACAATGTTGATCGTGCGCAACGCGGCATTGTTTATATCGACGAAATCGATAAGATCAGCCGCAAGTCTGATAATCCTTCGATCACGCGTGACGTGTCGGGTGAAGGCGTACAACAGGCTTTGCTGAAAATCATGGAAGGCACTGTGGCATCAGTACCGCCGCAAGGTGGTCGTAAACATCCGCAGCAAGAATTCCTGCAAGTCGATACGACCAACATCCTCTTCATCTGTGGCGGTGCGTTCGCAGGTCTTGAGAAAATCATTTCGCAACGCGGCAAGGGCACATCGATCGGCTTCGGTGCGAAAGTTGAATCACCTGATGATCGTCGCACCGGTGCAATTTTCCGCGAGACAGAACCGGAAGATTTGTTGAAATTCGGTTTGATCCCGGAATTTGTCGGTCGGCTGCCTGTTATTGCCACGCTTGAAGATCTCGACGAGCCGGCATTGAAGCGCATTTTGACCGAACCGAAAAACGCGCTCGTCAAACAGTATCAGCGTCTCTTCGAAATGGAGGATGTTGAACTTACATTCTCGGATGAAGCGGTCTCTGCAATTGCCAAAAAGGCGATTGAACGCAAGACCGGTGCGCGCGGTTTGCGCTCGATCATGGAAGGCATTCTGCTCGAGACGATGTATGATCTGCCGAGCCTAGACGGTTGCGAGCAGGTTGTAATCGGGCCGGAAGTGATCGACGGAAAAGCCCGTCCGCTCTACATTTATTCGGACAAAGTGGCCGAGACCGCATCAAGCGCCTAACAGCCTTGCAAGCGCGGTGGGGATTAGGGGCTGTTCCGGCTTGAAACTGGAGCAGCCCTTCTCCATTTATGGGGGGTCGGCCTTTGCCTAATGCGAGGGAATCATCCCGAGGGGAAGGCCGCACGTAAGACCTTACGGGTTTTGCGGGAACCGGATCGCCGCTCTTGGGATCAGGGTCCATCATTAGAAGGACGTCTCTATCATGCCCCAGTCAAAACAGCGCACGAGTGTTGAAGCCGGAAGCCGAGCGACTTACCCCGTTCTGCCTTTGCGCGACATTGTCGTTTTCCCGCATATGATTGTGCCGCTCTTTGTCGGCCGCGAGAAATCGATCAAAGCGCTTGAGGACGTCGTCAAGACGGAGAAGCTCATTCTCCTCGCCACGCAGAAAAATGCAGGCGATGATGATCCGGCGGTGGATGCCATTCATTCGGTCGGCACGCTTGCAAGCGTGCTGCAGCTTTTGAAATTGCCTGATGGAACCGTGAAGGTTCTGGTTGAAGGGGTGAGCCGTGCGAAAGCCGAGAGCTTCATCGCGGGCGAGAGCTTCATGCAGGCCGATGCGATTGCGGTGCCTGATCTCGTTTCAAGCCAGATTGAAGCGGAAGCGCTCGCACGTTCGGTCGTCACCGAATTCGAAGGCTATGTGAAACTCAACAAAAAGATTTCACCGGAAGTCGTCGCGGCCGTCACGCAGATCGAAGATTATGCGAAACTTGCCGACACGGTTGCTTCGCATCTCGCGGTCAAAATTTCCGACAAGCAGGATGTGCTTGAAACGAATGATGTTGTGAAGCGTCTTGAGAAAGTGCTCGGCTTCATGGAGAGCGAAATCTCCGTGCTGCAAGTCGAGAAGCGCATCCGTTCGCGCGTGAAGCGTCAGATGGAAAAGACGCAGCGCGAATATTATCTCAACGAGCAGATGAAGGCGAT
>CAWUMH010000026.1:0-19415 GCA_963923565.1 uncultured Alphaproteobacteria bacterium | reverse complement strand
GAAAGACGCGATCACCTTCGGAGAACCGTGAGGGGGCGCCGGTTGATTTGGCAACAAGCTCGCCTTCAATGAGCATTGTTCCGCGACGCATCGGCGGCGCGCGATAGGGTTCTGCGCGCTCTGAAAATCCGTCGGTGCTGAACCGCTTTCCCCGTTGCGCCTCGTCGCGGCGTTGAAAGCGATCCTCATCTTCATCGTAACCACCCGCAACGCGACCACGTCCCCCAGGGCCGCGATCCGATCCTGTGCCGCGTTGTTGCGCGCGTTGCCATCCTGGCGTTTGATAGGTTGAGCCGCCAAAGCCCTGTTGATCAAAACGCGAGCGGCCATAGCCGCCTTGCCCACTGGCAAAGCCTGCGGGCGCATCCATCACTTCGACATGTTCGGGAGGCAATTCATCAATGAAACGCGAAGGAACAGTGGCGCTCCACAATCCATGAATGCGACGATTACTTGCAAAATAGAGTTTCGCACGTCGCCGCGCGCGGGTGAGGCCGACATAAGCGAGACGACGCTCTTCTTCCAATCCTGCGCGACCATTTTCATCAAGGGCGCGTTGATTGGGAAACAGGCCTTCTTCCCAACCGGGTAGAAACACCGTTTCGAATTCGAGACCTTTTGCGCCATGCAAAGTCATGATCGACACACGATCGCTTGAATCATTGTCGCTCATTTCCATGACAAGCGAGACATGTTCTAGAAAACCCGCGAGATCGGGGAATTCTTCCATCGAACGCACAAGTTCTTTTAGGTTTTCAAGACGTCCAGCGCTGTCGGCGGTGCGTTCTTTCTGCCACATATCGGTATAGCCGGATTCTTCGAGAATCTGTTCGGCGAGTTCCGAATGTTTCATTGTCTCGATTAGTGATGACCAGCGTTCGAAACTTTTTGCAAGCTCACGCAAGGTGCCGCGCGGGCGCGGTTTTAGTTCATCCGTTTCAATGAGACGATTTACAGCCTCAAGCATCGCCACGCCATTTTTGCGCGCGTAGAGATGAACCTGTTCGATGGTGGCGTCACCTAATCCGCGCTTCGGCGTATTGACGATGCGTTCAAAGGCGAGATCATCCGTGGGGTTTGCGACAACCCGTAAATATGCGAGCGCATCACGAATTTCGGCGCGTTCATAAAAGCGCGGACCACCGATGACGCGATAAGGCAGGCCAAGTGTGACAAAGCGGTCTTCAATTTCGCGCATCTGCGCCGAGATGCGCACGAGAATAGCGATATCGGCTAGCGCATGCCCTTTGTGTTGCAGCGCTTCAATCTCTTCGCCAATGAGGCGCGCTTCTTCTTCCGAATCCCATGCGCCGGTCAATGTTGGCTTTTCGCCTTCTTCATCATCGGTGAACAAGGTTTTGCCGAGGCGACCTTGATTATGCGCGATCAGTTTTCCCGCTGCTTGGAGAATATGGCCAGTTGATCGGTAATTGCGCTCAAGGCGAATGACGACAGCACCCGGAAAATCTTTCTCGAAGCGGAGAATATTGTCGACCTCAGCGCCACGCCAGCCATAGATCGACTGATCATCATCGCCGACGCAGCAGACATTGCGGCGGCCTTGCGCGAGCAAGCGCAGCCACAAATATTGCGCGACGTTCGTATCTTGATACTCGTCAACAAGCATAAATTTGAAGCGCTCTTGGTACTGTGTGAGTACATCCGGATGCTCGCGGAAGAGGCGCAAATTTTCGAGGAGCAAATCGCCGAAATCAGCGGCATTTAATTGTTTCAAACGCTCTTGATAAAGAGCATAAAGTTTTGATCCCTTGCCATTCGCAAAAGCCGCCGCTTCGCCAGAGGGGACTTTGTCAGGTGTAAGACCGCGATTTTTCCACCCATCGATATAGGAGGAGAGCGCGCGGGCGGGCCAACGCTTCTCATCAATATCTTCGGCGCGGATGACCTGTCGCATCAAACGAATTTGATCATCCGTATCCAGAATGGTGAAATCGGATTTCAAACCGACAAGCTCGGCATGACGACGTAAAATTTTTGTTCCGATCGCGTGGAAGGTGCCGAGCCAGGGCATGCCTTCGGCAACATCGCCGACAAGATGCGCAATACGCTCTTTCATCTCGCGCGCGGCTTTATTGGTGAAGGTCACGGCGAGAATTTGTGAAGGATAGGCGCTGCCGGTGGCGATGATATGCGCGATGCGGGTCGTGAGTACGCGTGTTTTGCCGGTCCCTGCACCCGCGAGAACAAGCACGGGACCTTCGATCGCTTCCACCGCGCGGCGCTGTTCCGGATTTAATCCCTCGAGATAAGCGCCATTCCCCCGCGCGGCGGTTTGCGCCCGCGCGGCGAGACCCCCGGCCTTGGGTTGATAGGCCAGATCATCATCAAAGGGGAACGGATCGGTCACTCGAAACCTCGTGAGCGAAGAACAAATCGCGAATCAGTGCGGGAGAATGGACGAGCCGCTCCGCGATGTCGATGCGCGGGGCCGATCTAATGAAGGCCGACTTTCCCCGAACGGCCCGTATCAGGGATGGCGATTACGCGGCCAATATGGTCGGGTCGGGGGAGCGCGGCATGAGCGGATTTCATCACCGCGATGGCCTCGAGAATGTCGGGCGGGAAGGGGCCGACTTTTCTTTCCGGACGTTGAATGTGGAGCATCATAAATTCGGCGGCGGCGGCGAGCCATCCGTCCTTGGCGTGACGCATCTCAAGCGAGAGATGCATCCGCTTCACATCATAATCGAGGAGCTGCGCGGTAACGCGAACAGGCATATCGCGCAGAATTTCGCGGCGATAGGAGACGTGGGACTCGGCCACAAACACGGTGCCGGGACCATTTGCGCAGTAATCTTTATCGAGGCCGAGCAGATCGAAAGCTTCCTCGAGCGTACGGTCGAAAAAGACATGGTAATAGGCCATGTTGAGATGGTCGTTCTCGTCGATCCACGCCGGTTCTGGCCGCATCACGGAGGAGACGAAAGGCGCAAAAAAGAGCGGATTGATCTTCGGCTTGGCGGACATCGACCCTATGCGGACACTTACGAGAGGATGACTAAAGCCATTATCGGGATCGTTAAGGCTCTGGCAAGGCGTGAAATTTCTTAACGCAGGTGCCTTTCTTTTGCCTCTCGAATTTGAAAAACCGTCGCGCGCGGCGTTTTCCCCTTGTATGGTGCACCGCATCGGCCGAGCGGTTTCGGTCGGAAAATCGAACCGGATGGGCGTAGTTTGCGCGAGTTTCTGACCGGACTGGCGATTTTGGTGATCGGCGTGCTGTTTATGGCGCTGGTTGCGCCGCTATTTGTCGATTTCAATGAGCGCCGCGCTTTTGTCGAAGACACGCTCTCCCGTGCCGCAGGAACCCGCATTGCCGTTGGTGGTGCAATCTCCGTGCGTTTCTTGCCCTTTCCCGTTGTGAAGCTTGAGGGTGTTACGGTCGGCAGCAAAGCCTCGGGCATAGAGGTGAAGGCGGATCGCGTTGCGCTCGACATCGGCACGATGCCGCTCTTGAAGGGCGAGATCCATGTGATGGAAGCGACGGTTGAACATCCCGTCGTTTCGCTTGTCATTCTTCCCGACGGTCGCCTTCCAAAATTTCCTGCGCTTTCAGCCGAGGGCAATCAATCCTCGTCATGGACGGTGCGGATTGAAACGCTTGCTTTGCGAAATGGTGAATTGTCTTTTGCGCCAACATCCGACGCGCCGCCTGTTCGTCTCTCAAAGCTCGATCTTGATGTTGAAGCGGCGGCTTTGTCTGGCCCTTGGCATGTCGAAGGAAACGGACAATGGCGCGGCCGTCCGGTGTTGGTGCGTCTTTCAACGGGCGCACTTGATGAAGCGGGGCTCCTTCGAGCGCGAGCGGGCATTGAACGAAAAGGTGGCGGCTTTCGCGCTGAACTCGATGGTATTGTCTCAACTCGCGGTGACTCAGGCTTTGATGGCAAATTGCGCCTCGAAGGCGATATGGCCTGGCCTGAAGATAATGACATTGGTGTAAGGCCCGTATCGCTTACATCGTCCATTCGCCTTGCCGGTCGCGGCTTTGATATTTCATCTGCAGAGATTCAAGCAGGCGGAGATGAAAGCGGGTTCAAACTCACCGGTTCGGGTAATGGCAAACTCGGGCGCGATGGCGGCATGACTCTGCTGCTTGATGCGCGGCAAATCGATTTGGATCGCACGCTGCCTGTTGTAGGTCGAAATTTTCCGCCTTTGCTTGATGTGTTGTCGGCCTGGCGCGGCATTTTGCTTGCGTCCGATCAAGAATTGACGCCGTCTCTGCCGGTTGATGTGACACTATCTGTTGAAAGCGTTTTGGCCGGTGGTGACACGATCAAAAATCTTCGGCTCGATACGCATCTTGATGGTGAAGGCGTTAAACTCAAGCAGGGTGAAGCGGATTTACCAGGCGGCGCGCGTCTTGTGGCGAAAGGCGATATCGGTCTTTCGGAAGGCGGTGCGTTTTTTGGGCGCGCTAATTTTACGGCGAAAGATTTCCCGCGCTTTGGCGCGTGGGTTGATGGTGAAACATCGGGACGTTCGACGCGCTTTGGTGAAGCGCGCGATATTGCGCTTGAAGGTGACATTGCATTGTCGTCGAGTTTGATCGGCGCCAGCAATTTGAAAGTGCGGCTTGATAAATCGAACCTCACTGGACTTGTGCGTTATGCGATGGCGGAGGATGGCGCGCGCGCGCGGCTCGATGCGCAATTGGCCTCTGACGGTTTCGATATCGATCAGCTGCCTGATTTTCCAATGATGGCCGCACGATTGGGTGCGATTGATGCGTCTGTTTTAATTGATGCCCGTAATGTGCGCACGGCGCGTGTTAAAGACGCCCATGCTGGTCGTGTGCAAATGAAAGCGCGCGCCTCCGATGAAGGACTCGTGATTGATACGCTCGACATCGCTGATCTCGGTGGAGCAAATGTCAAAGCCAGTGGACGTTTGACGGCTGCTGGTGAGAAGGTAGAAGCCGTCATTGATGCGCCGGATATGGCGCCGCTATCTATTTTGTTTGGCAAATTATTCCCGAGCCGTGTGACGAGTTTGATGACTGAACGCGCACGGTCCATCAGTCCCGTGCATATGACCGTAAGTGCGGAACGTGTAACGAGTGCCGCCCAGGCCGTGCGCCTTGCCTTTGAGGGAACGGCGGCAACGACAAGCTTCAATGGTAGTGGGCGTATCGGCTTTGATGATGCGGGGCTGTCATTTGATATTGGTGCAAAACTTCAATCGCCTGATGCGGCAAGTCTTTTGAGACAAGCCGGTGCGACCGTGATGCCTCTTCCTTTGTCGGGCGGTGCACGCATCGATTTACAAGCTAAGGGTGACCATAAAGCGGGAACAACAGTCACGATGGCGGGCACGCTTGCCGGCGTGAATGGCAATGCGACATTCGCGATTGCTGCTGACACAGCGCGTTTGACAGGACCAATTAAAATTGAGACCATTGATGCCGCGCCGCTTTTGACGTCCTTGGGCGTGCCGCTTCCGGATGCATCGATCAAGATTCCTTTTACCGGCATGGCATCGCTTGATACGCCAGCGGATGTCATTTCATTGAACGCGCTTGATGTGACCTCTTTTGGCCAGAAGATCAAAGGCGCGTTGACTTATAAAGCGAATGCGGCGCGGCTCGAGGGTGATTTAAAGATCGACGGGGTAAATTTTGGTGCTCTCGCGTCTTTGATGACGGGACCGCTTGCTGATCCTGTGGCTGGGTCAATTTGGTCGTCAACGCGTTTCTCTGAAGTCGGCCCTCCGCCCATTGACGTTGCTATCGGCTTGCAAATTGATCGACTAGATACTGGATGGGGTACAAAACTTTCAAACGTCAAAACGCAATTACTCTGGCAACCTGAAGCGTTGGAGTTCAGATCGATTGAAGGTCGTCTGTTTGACGTTCCGGTTTCAGGATCATTCACACTGCGTCGACAGGGAAGTCTTGGCACTTATCTGGGTAAGATTGCTGTGAAAGGCGTTGCTCTTTCCGATTTGTTTCCACGCGCCGGTTTGGGAGGTAGTGCCGATATTCAATTTGATGGTGGGGGATCGGGTGAAAGTCTTTCGGCTTTTGCAGCATCACTCTCAGGCGGTGGACAAATGACAATTTCCGGTCTCACTGTTCCGGCTTTCGATATTGATGCGCTCGCTGCAACAACTCGCGCGCTCGATAACGAGCGTGATCCACCTGAACTCAAACGCGTGACGGATATGGTTGCGACGGGTCTGACTCGCGGTCCCTTGCAATTGGCTGAACTCTCAGCGCCTTTAACGGGATCATCGGGGGTTATTCGCTTCGGGCCGCTCGATGCGCATCAAGGTAATAAGGGATTGCAAGGTAATCTCTCGCTCGACATGCGCAGTCTGAAAATTGAGGGGCGTATCGTTATCGATACGAAAGATGTGCCGAGAGATTGGACCGCGCCGTTACCGCAAGCGATTTTGACATTGAAAGGGCAGACGACGAGCGGAGTTGCCCGCGATATTGATGTCACCAATCTCACCAATATTTTGACAACTCGCGTGGTGGCGCGTGAATTGGCGCGGATCGAAGCACAGGAATCGGATTTGCGCGAGCGCGCCTTCTTCACGCGGCGATTGAAAATGGAACGAGAAAACGCCGAACGCGCTCGCCGTGAAGCGGAAGAGGCACGTATCGCAGAGGAAACGCGAAAAGCGCAAGAAGAGGCTGAGACGAAGCGAATTCTCGATGAGCTTAAAGCCAAAGAGGAAGAGGCGCAGAAAAAATCATTAGAAACGACGCAGCAACCCAATCCGGATCAAACGCCATCCGCTCCGTCGACGCCCTAGACCTTTTTATTGTTTTGCGCGTCATTCAATATTGCCACTCGTATAGCTGACGACAGATTACGCGTTCCGCGCGCGGCATCAATCGACGCAATTTCGGCGCCGAGGCTACGGCCGTTTCGTGCCGCGATGTCACGCAACGATGTCCAGAATTCCGGCTCGAGTGAAATGCTTGTGCGGTGACCGGCAATCGTCACGGAATGTTTGACGAGATCAGATGTCATTCGCGGTCTGAAGAGTCGCGCTTTGCGCCATCAAGGAGGGCTGCGCGCCGCTCCTCGACACGTCGATCATTTTCTTTTTGTGCCTTTGTTCGACCAAAGCGGATGCGGTTCTCGACGGCCTGTTGATCATGCGCTTTACGATCGGCGGATTTCTTGGCTTTGCGGAACGAAATGATCTCGGCCATCGCTTGATCGCTCGTTCAGGTTTTTTTTCGGAACGCGCTGAGGCTTACGATTTCCGCGCCGGCCTGCGGTGGCGCTTCGTCAGTTGAGCCGCTCGCTTCTTTTTCACTCACATCCGCTTTTTCATTTTGCTCTTGGGCTTGTTCTTGCGCAGCCAAGGCTTCAGCGGGCGAGTCATTATCGGCGGCATCATTGCCAGCCAATTCGAATTTCAAACCGAAATCGACGGAGGGATCCCAGAAACTCGTGATTGCTTCAAAGGGAATGACGAGCTTTTCAGGAATGCCGCCAAAGGAAAGTCCGACTTCGAGTTGTGATGAGGTAACGTTCAGATCCCAAAACTGATGCTGGAGCACGATCGTCATTTCTTCGGGATGACGCTCAACCAAACGAGGGGAGACTTTCACGCCCGGTGCCGTTGTGCGGAATGATACAAAAAAATGATGTTCGCCGGGAAGACCTTTCTCCGCCGCATCAATCAATACTTTGCGGACAACGCCGCGCAACGCGTCCTGCACCATCAGGTCGTAGCGGATTAAATCTTCGCCCATCATTTCCCGCCAGAGACGCCGGCGTTCCCCCGAAACAAAAGTGGAGGCTTCTGTTGCCAGGCGCCTCCGGGCCCCGCCTTACGCGGCTAAGCGCAAGGGCTTTGATTTCGGTCTTGGCACTGCATTACGCAGCGACGGCAACCGGAGCATAGTTGTCATTGGCAACTATAAGTTTAGCCCGATAACGGTGGTACAATGCCGGACGAAAGACCACCCTTTACACCCTCGTCGATCCTAGTTCGCCCCCGCCGGAGCCCGTCGCGCTTCGGCATGATTTGCCGAAAAAACGGGTTCAGGTGGAGGCGCCGGGTACTGCCCCCGGGTCCGAAAGGCTTATTTCGATGACAGTTTATCGTCATAGCCCTCTTGCGAAGGCACGACCAATATAAGGTGTCCGGGTGCGAAACGGAAGAGCGGGGTGCAATCGCTGGCCGAAAGCCTAAGATTTTCGCAATTCTTCCGGCAAAGGACTTGTCTGTCGGCAAAGGACTGGGGAAAGCGGGGCAATGATGGCGGTCGATCATCTGCCTTTTCAGCCCAAGAGCGGCTAAGGTCCGGCCTCATTCCCGGAGATTCGTGGACGACGATGCAAGCCTATCTTGATTTGTTGCGGCGTGTGATGGCCGAGGGCGTGGTGAAGGGTGACCGCACCGGCACCGGCACGCGCTCTGTTTTTGGCCACCAGATGCGCTTTGATCTGTCGCGCGGATTTCCCTTGGTGACGACCAAGAAGCTCCATCTGCGTTCGATCATCCATGAGCTTTTGTGGTTCATCGCGGGCGAGACCAACATCGATTATCTGCGCAAAAACGCGGTGACGATTTGGGATGAATGGGCGGATGAGGGCGGCGAGCTTGGTCCTGTCTATGGCAAGCAATGGCGCTCATGGGCCAAGCCTGATGGCGGCACGGTCGATCAGATCCAATGGGTAATCAACGAGATCAAACGCAATCCGGATTCACGCCGCCTTGTTGTCTCGGCCTGGAACCCTGCCGATCTTGATAAAATGGCACTGCCGCCGTGCCATTGTCTCTTTCAATTCTATGTCGCGGATGGAAAACTCTCCTGCCAGCTCTATCAACGCTCAGCGGATATTTTTCTTGGCGTGCCCTTCAATATTGCGAGCTATGCTTTGTTGACCGCGATGATGGCGCAGGTGACGGGATTAAAGCCAGGCGATTTTGTGCACACATTCGGCGATGCGCATCTTTATTCCAATCATGTTGAACAAGCGACATTGCAATTGACACGTGAGCCGCGTGCACTGCCCAACTTGAAACTTAATCCTGATGTGAAATCGCTTTTTGATTTCACTTATGATGACATCACGATTGAAAACTATGATCCGCATCCGGCGATCAAAGCGCCGGTGGCTGTATGAGCCCGTCTCGTAAATTCCATCTGACCTTTGTTGTCGCTATGGCCGAGAACCGCGTGATCGGGCGCGACAACGGATTGGCGTGGCATCTAGGGTCAGATCTCAAACGCTTTAAAGCGGCAACGCTGGGCAAGCCCATGATCATGGGACGCAAAACATTTCTCTCGATTGGTAAACCACTGCCGGGTCGAGAAACGATTGTGCTTACACGCGATAAAACATTCTCTGTTGAAGGCGTCCATGTCGCCGCGTCCCTTGATGATGCACTTGCACAAGGTGAGGCGCTCGCCACAAAGCTTAATGTTGACGAGATAACGGTCGCTGGTGGGGGAGATGTCTATCAACAACTCATGGACAAATGTGATCGCATCATCATGACCTATGTTCATGCATCACCTGAAGGCGACGCTTTTTTCCCCGCATTTGAACATTTGGGCTTTCGAGAAACCGCGCGGGAAGATCATCACGCGGGCCCACGCGATGACCACGCTTTCACGATTGTGACCTATGAAAGGCAGGTTGATGGGACATGAGGTCGCAAATCCGTCCCGGTTGACGGATCGACAGGTAATGCCCATCTAAATTCTGCCCGAAATTACGGAAAAACTGCCGCTTTCGGTTCGAAAAAGGAAAAATGAATGAATTGGAACAATCAAGGCGGCGGCCCCTGGGGTCCGAAACGCCCGAATCCATGGGGGCAGGGACCGCAAGGCGGTGGCCCCGGCGGCGGACGCACTCCCGATTTTGAAGATTTGATCAAAAAAGGTCAGGATCGGTTGAAATCCTTTGCGCCGGGCGGCCAATTTGGCGGCCGGGGCGTCGGTCTGGTTGCTCTTGGCGCCGTGGCTCTTTGGCTCGCGAGCGGCTTATACACTGTGCGGCCGGATGAAGTGGGCCTGAATTTGATTTTCGGCCGCTATGTCGGCACGACCCAACCGGGCCTTAATTACAATCTTCCATATCCCATCGGTTCGGTGGTTCGCCCGAGCGTGACAACGGTCAACACGACGGAAGTGGGCTTCCGCTCAAGCGAGGCCCGTACCCGTACGGGCACGCGTGATCTCAATGAAGAAAGCCTCATGCTGACAGGCGATGAAAATATCGTCGATATTGATTTTGCCGTGCAGTGGCAGGTTAACCCCGCGCGCGCAGCTGATTATGTTTTCAACATTCAAGACCCCGATACATCGATCAAAGCGGTTGCTGAGAGTGCGATGCGTGAAGTTGTCGGCAAGCGCAATATTCAAGCCGTGCTTACAACTGAACGTGGCGCGATTGAAAGCGACGTAAAACAATTGATGCAAGACGTGCTCGACACCTATGGTGCAGGGGTTGTTATTCGTCTTGTGCAATTGCAGAAGGTGGATCCGCCCGCGCAGGTGATTGATGCGTTCCGTGACGTGCAAGCGGCGCGTCAGGACCAGGATCGTGCGCGTAACGAGGCCGAAACCTATGCCTCGAAGGTTGTGCCGGAAGCACGCGGTGAAGCCGCCCGGATTCAACAGGAAGCCGAAGCCTATCGTGAGCGCGTGATTGCGGAAGCAAGCGGTCAGGCGAGCCGGTTCGACCAAATCTATGCTGAGTATAAAAAGGCTCCTGAAGTGACGCGTGAGCGCATGTATCTTGAAACGATGGAACGTATATTGGCGGGATCTGAAAAGACGGTGATCGACCAGAATGGCGCAAGCCAGCAAGGTGTTGTTCCCTATCTGCCGCTTGGTGACTTCCAGAAAAAGCCGGGAGCGCCCAAATGAGCTCGACCATTCGCTTCCTCGGAGGCATTGCCCTCCTGATCATTCTTGTTGTGGTGTTGTCATCGACCTTTATCGTGCAACAGACTCAGCAAGCCTTGGTGTTCCGTTTCGGGAGCATCTCGCGTGCACCGATCATGACGCCGGGGCTTTATTTCAAGCTACCCTTTATCGAAAATGTGATTACGCTTGATAAGCGCATTCTCGATCTCGAATTGCCGCAGCAGGAAGTCATTGCGTCGGACCAAAAGCGTCTCGTGGTTGATGCCTTCGCGCGTTATCGCATCACCGATCCGTTGCGCTTCTATCAAAGCGTGAACAGTGTGGCGGGCGCGAATATCCGAATGACGTCGATTGTCAATTCAACGGTGCGGACGATTCTCGCTGATGCCTCGCTTTCGACAGTTGTGCGCGCTGATCGTGCCGGACTGATGCATCGCATTCGCGATGATGTGAATGAACAATCGAAAGGTCTGGGCATCCAGATCGTTGATGTGCGCTTGCGGCGTGCGGATTTGCCGGAACAAAACAGCCAAGCGGTGTTCCAGCGTATGCAGACCGAACGTCAACGCGAAGCTGCAGACATTCGCGCGCAAGGTTCGCAATTCTCGCAAGCGATTAAAGCGAAAGCGGATCGTGATGTGGTTGTGTTACGCGCAGAAGCCACGAAGAAGTCCGAGCAAGTGCGCGGTGAGGGCGATGCGCAGAAAAACAAGATCCTTGCAGAAGCCTATGGCAAGGATCCGGAATTCTTCGCATTCTACCGCTCGCTTCTGGCCTATGAGCAATCCTTCCGTTCCGGTGAAACACGGATGGTGTTAAGCCCTGAATCGGAGTTCATGCGCTTTTTCAAAATGCCCTTTGCCAGTGCGCCGAGCGGCGGATTTGAATAAAGAACAAGAACCGGCGGCGTAAAGCCGCCGGCTCTCTTTTAAGCTCAATGGAGTGACGACCATGGTTTTGCTTTCTCGGATCAATCAAGGGATGGGTGCGACGGTGCGCGTGGCCGGTCTTGCCGCGCTTATGGCGGTTGTCTTGATCGGACGTGCAGAGGCGCGCGGTCCTGAATCGCTCTCGGGTCTGGCTGAGAAAGTTATGGATGCGGTTGTGAATATTTCCGCCGCCACCAATGTGCCCGCTGACGCACAGCATGGCGTACCGATGCCGCAATTTCCGCCGGGCTCACCCTTTCAAGAATTCTTTGACGAGTTCTTAGGCCCTAATGGTCCGAATGGCGGCAATGGCGGAAAAGTTCCACAACGCAAATCCTCCTCGCTGGGATCCGGTTTTGTGATCGATTCGGCGGGGATTGTGGTGACCAATAATCACGTGATTGCGGATGCCGACGAAATCACTGTTATCTTTAATGATGGTCGCAAACTGAAAGCTGAACTGATCGGGAAAGATCCGAAAGTGGATTTGGCCGTGTTGCGCGTGAAGCCCGAAAAGCCTCTCGTCGCCGTCAAATTCGGCAATTCCGACGATGAGAAAATCGGCGATTGGGTGATGGCGATTGGTAACCCGTTCGGCCTTGGCGGTTCGGTTTCGGCGGGAATTATCTCCGCGCGTAATCGCGATATTTCAGATCAATCCTATGGCCAATATTTGCAAACCGATGCCGCCATTAACAAAGGCAATTCGGGTGGTCCGCTATTCAATATGGAAGGCGAAGTAATCGGTATTAACACGGCGATCTTATCGCCATCGGGCGGTTCAATCGGTATTGGCTTTGCTATTCCTTCAAGCCTCGCACAACCGATTGTTGATCAGTTGATTGCGTTTGGTGAAACGCGTCGCGGCTGGTTGGGTGTGCGGATTCAAAGTGTTGATGATACGATTGCAGAGAGTCTTGGCTTAGGTGAAGCGCGCGGCGCGCTTGTAGCGGGCGTCGATGATAAGGGGCCGTCAAAAGCGGCGGGGCTTGAGCCGGGCGATGTTATCATCACCTTTGACGGTAAGCCGATCAAAGACTCGCGCGATCTTCCGCGCATCGTTGGTCAGACGGCGGTTGGTAAAGCGGTTGATGTGGTCGTCATGCGCAAGGGTAAAGAAAAGACCATCCGCGTCACGCTTGGCCGTTTGGAAGAAGGCGAGAAACTCGCAAAAGGTGAGACGCCAAAAACGGCAGAGCCTTCGGTTAAGAAGACACTCGGGCTTGAAGTTTCAACCATCACAGATGAGTTGCGCAAACGCTTCCAGATCAAAGAGGGCGTGAAGGGTGTCTTGATTGTGAAGGTTGATGCGTCTGCAGCGGCAGCGGAAAAACGTGTATCTGCCGGTGATGTGATCGTCGAAGTGCAGCAGGATAATGTGTTGACGCCGGATGAACTCCTTAAGCGTGTCGAGGCCTTGAAAAAGGAAGGTAAGAAATCGGCACTGTTCCTGATTGCGAATAATCAGGGTGACGTGCGCTTTGTGGCTCTGCCTTTGGAGTGATCGGAATTACTCAATCCAGCTCGAACGCGAATAGCCTTGTGCATATAAAAGCGCGGTGAGATCAGCGTGATCAATACGCGCATGGGCGGCCTCTGCCACAGCTTGTTTGGCGTGGAAGGCCACGCCCATGCCCGCTTCCTTGATCATATCGAGATCATTGGCACCGTCACCGATCGCCAGCGTTTCATGATTTTGTAAGGAAAAGAGATCGCGCAGGTCGATAAGCGCTTCTCTTTTGGCTTCTCGGCCTAAAATCGGATCCATGACGCGGCCGGTCAATTTGCCATTCTCGATTTCGAGGCGATTGGCGCGATGTTCGTCAAAGCCGATGGCAAGTGACACGGGTTCGGCAAATAGCGTGAACCCGCCCGAAACAAGCGCGGTATAAACGCCATGGCCCCGCAATGTGGAAATTAGTGTGCGGGCCCCTGGCGTATGCGTGATGCGGTTCGAAATCACTTTCGGAATGACGCCCGCATCAAGGCCTTTCAATAGCGCCACGCGCTCGCGCAAAGCGGATTCAAATTCAAGCTCGCCTTTCATCGCGCGTTCGGTGATTTTGGCAACCTTCTGCTTCAGGCGTAACTCAGCAGCCAGCTCGTCGATGCACTCCTGCTCGATCATGGTTGAATCCATATCGGCAATGAAGAGCTTCTTCCGCCGTCCGGCCAAGGGCTGGAGGATCATATCGATGGGTTTGGTGCTTAAAAGTTTTTCAAGCGGCGCCAAAGACTGCGCAGCGGCTTTGGCATGTTCGGCTGAAAAAACGATATCGATGGCAATTGCGCCATCAAGCCGGATGACTTTGGCATTTTCAGGAAGGGCTTGCGCCAATTTCGAAAGCAGCGCATCGGACAGGGCGGCCTTGTTGGGATTGGAGACGAGGGTCGCAACGAAATCGGTCATCTGAAAACTGTCCTCATGGGTACTGAGCCAACAATGCGCGCACTCCTGATTGCCGGGCCAACCGCCAGCGGAAAAACCGCGCTCGCGCTCAGTCTGGCTGACCAGTTCGGCGGCGCCATCATCAACACCGACTCAATGCAGGTCTATCGCGATCTCTCTATCATAACCGCGCGCCCGACCGCGGAAGAAACGGCCCACGCGCCGCATTATCTCTTCGGCACGGTGGATGCCGCCGAGAATTACTCGGTCGCGCGCTGGTTGGCCGATGCGGGTGCCGCTTTGCGGTCGATTGAGGCCGAAGGTCGCTTTCCGATCTTTGTTGGTGGGACAGGGCTTTATTTCCGCGCGCTGACGCAAGGCCTCTCCGATATTCCCCCTGTGCCCGAGGCGGTGAGGGCCGAGTTACGGGACTGGGCCGAGAGGCGGCCTGCCGAGGATATTCATGCGCGGCTCGCCGCGCTTGACCCGGAAGCCGCCGCCACGCTCCGACCCTCGGACCCGCAGCGGAATTTGCGGGCTCTGGAAGTGTTCACCGCAACAGGGCGCTCGCTTTTGTCCTTCCATGCCGAGCGGACGGGCGCGGTGTTGCAATCGGACGAGGTGCTCTCGATTTTCCTCGCTCCTGACCGCGATCTCTTGCGCGCGCGGATCGATGCGCGCTTTGACGGGATGATGACGGCGGGTGCGCTTGAGGAAGTTGAACGCCTTGCCGCGCGCGGGCTCGATCCCGCTTTGCCCGCCATGCGCGCCCATGGCGTGCCGGGGCTGATCCGCGCCCTTCGCGGGCATCTCTCTTTTGAAGAGGCGATTGAAAAAGGCAAAGCCGACACACGCGCCTATGCTAAACGCCAACATACTTGGTTCCGCCACCAAGCGCCCGATTTCGCATGGGTGAAGCCGGACGAGGCTGAGGCGTGGGTGGCTGCTAAGAAGTCTCAAATTGCCAAAACCCCTTGACGATCCGCGTCTTCCGTCTTAGCCTTTGCGCCGAAATTCCATGGAGAGGCGCGTTGCGCAATTTTCTTGTAGTAGTTATGGGGCGTCAGGAGCGGGGCGGACTTTGATCCGTTAATCCCGAGACTGGCGCTTAACCGACCCCCTCCGACAGGGGGTTTTTTATTGCCTTGGAGCCGGAACCCCGCAGGTCGAAGCGGGCAGGCACGGAGAGACGACGATGACTCAGACGATGAGCGGTGCGGAAATGGTGATCAAGGCCCTGCAGGATCAGGGGGTCGAACATATTTTCGGCTATCCCGGCGGGGCGGTGTTGCCGATTTATGACGCGATGTTTCATCAGGACAAAGTGAAACACGTTTTGGTTCGCCATGAGCAGGGCGCGGTGCATGCGGCTGAGGGCTATGCGCGTTCCTCGGGCAAAGTGGGCTGTGTGCTTGTGACGTCTGGCCCGGGGGCCACCAATGCGGTGACCGGTTTGACCGATGCGATGCTCGATTCAATTCCGCTTGTGTGCATCACCGGTCAGGTTCCGACCCATCTCATCGGTTCGGACGCGTTTCAGGAATGCGATACGGTGGGCATTACGCGCCATTGCACGAAGCATAATTATCTCGTGCGCTCGGTCGAAGATTTGCCGCGCATTCTGCACGAAGCCTTTTATGTCGCGTCAAACGGTCGTCCGGGTCCGGTGGTTGTCGACATTCCGAAGGATGTGCAATTCGCGATGGGCAAATATGATCGCCCGAAGGACAATCAGCACAAGACCTATCGTCCGCAAGTGGAAGGCGACATCGAGAAAATTCGTACTGCTGTTAAATTGATGGCGGGCGCAAAGAAGCCAGTATTCTACACGGGCGGCGGCGTGATCAATTCGGGTGATGAAGCGTCTGCTACGTTGCGCGAACTCGTGCGCTTGACCGGCTATCCGATCACGTCAACGCTGATGGGCCTCGGCGCTTATCCGGCGGCTGATCCGCAATGGCTCGGCATGCTTGGTATGCATGGCACTTACGAAGCCAATATGGCGATGCATGATTGCGATGTGATGATTTGCATCGGTGCTCGGTTTGATGACCGCATCACGGGGCGGTTGAATGCCTTCTCGCCGCACTCAAAAAAGATTCACGTCGATATTGATCCCTCATCGATCAACAAGAATGTGAAAGCGGATATCGGCATTGTGGGCGATTGCGGCCATGTGTTGAAGAGCATGCTTGCCGAATGGAAAGCGCTCGAGAAAGCGCCGGACCGCAAGCGTCTCGATCCGTGGTTGGACCAAGTCAAATCATGGCAGGCGCGTAAATGCCTCGCCTATCGCGGTTCAGATCAAGTCATCAAGCCGCAATATGCGATTGAACGTCTTTATGCGCTCACCAAGGATATGGATCCCTATATCACGACGGAAGTGGGCCAGCATCAAATGTGGGCCGCGCAATATTTCCGCTTTGAAAGCCCGAACCGCTGGATGACATCCGGTGGATTGGGGACCATGGGTTATGGTTTGCCAGCAGCGATTGGCGCGCAAATGGCGCATCCGGGCAAGCTTGTGATTGATATTGCGGGCGAAGCTTCGATCCTCATGAATATGCAGGAAATGTCGACAGCGGTTCAATATCGTCTGCCTGTGAAGATTTTCATTTTGAACAATGAATATATGGGCATGGTGCGTCAGTGGCAGGAATTGCTGCATGGTTCGCGTTATGCGGAAAGCTATTCGGAATCCTTGCCCGATTTCGTGAAGCTCGCCGAAGCCTATGGCGGTAAGGGCATTCGCTGCTCTGATCCGAAACAATTGGATGATGCGATCCGTGACATGATCGCGTTTCCCGGTCCGGTGATTTTTGATTGTCTCGTCGAGAAAATGGAAAATTGCTTCCCGATGATTCCCTCGGGCAAGGCGCATAATGAAATGCTCTTGAACGATCTGGGTGATGATGCCGGCGTCGATATCGGCAATGTCATCGACGCCAAGGGCAAAGCTCTCGTGTAATGCGTTTTTCTTGAACTCTTAAAGCTCTGAAAGACAGACTGATGAAACTCGCGATTGGCACAAAGGCCTACTCATCCTGGTCGCTTCGGCCGTGGATTTTGTTGAAAGCGCATGACATTGCATTCGAGGAGGATTTGATCCCTCTCGACACGCCGGAATTTCGTCCGCGCGTGAATGCCTATCATGCAGGCTCGACCGTTCCGATCCTCGTGGATGGCGATGTCACCGTGTGGGAGTCGCTTGCAATCATGGAATATATTGCAGATCGCTTTCCTGAAAAAGCGATCTGGCCGAAAGACATCAAAGCACGCGCCTTCGCGCGGGTGATCGCCAATGAAATGCATGCAGGGTTTCGTGGCTTGCGCGGCGCGTGCCCGATGAATTTGCGCAAGCGTTATGCGGAGATGGATCGCGGTGAACTCGTGGCAAAAGATGTCGCGCGTTCAACGAGTATCTTGAAACAAGCGATCGAGCGTTTCGGCAAACCGTCAGGGCAGGGGCCGTTTTTATTTGGTGCGTTCACGGCCGCGGATGCGATGTATGCGCCGCTTGTCTCGCGCTTCCAAACCTATTCGATCAAGGTCGATCCGGTGATCCGCGCCTATATGGACGCGATTTTCGATCATCCGGCTTTTGTTGAATGGCACAAATCCGCGATGGAGAACACGCAGATCGTTCCGCATGATGAAGTCGATGAGACGCCCATTGGTGCGTTCCGCTGAAATTTGAACCGAATAAAGTGTGTTGAAAGTTTGATCCGATGAAATCCCATTACTCTGATGCCCCGACCGATACATTGCCGAACCGGCGGACACTCTCCGTGCTCGTCGATAATGAGCCGGGCGTTTTGGCACGTATCGCAGGCCTCTTCTCCGGTCGTGGCTATAATATCGAAAGCCTAACTGTTTCCGAGACGGAGCATGAGAAGCATGTCTCGAGGATCACGATTGTGACCACGGGCACAGCAATGGTGCTTGAGCAGATCAAGCATCAGCTTGATCGCCTGGTGCCGGTTCATCGCGTGATTGATTTGACCGCAGAAGGTGGCGCGGTTGAGCGTGAGCTTGCGCTCGTAAAGGTCATTGGAAAAGGCGACAGCCGGAGCGAAGCGCTGCGTATCGCTGCCGCTTTTGGCGCGCGCACGCTCGACGCGACGCTCGACTCTTTCGTGTTCGAACTCACAGGGGACAGCGCGGAAATCGAGCGCTTTATCCGCGTGATGGCCGGTTTGGGCCTCGCCGAAGTGTCCCGTACAGGCATCGCCGCCATGAGCCGGGGCGCTGCGCCGTTGTAAAATTTTAACGGGTAAATTCTTGCCGGAAGGCGACAAATAATCTACAATGTAGATACATTTTCGCTTTTCGGGAAGGGCTAAGCCCATGCGGGTCAAAATCGCCAAATGGGGCAACAGTGCCGCCATCCGCTTGCCTAAGGCCGTGATGGAAGAGATGCGGCTTGGAGAAGGTGGCGAACTTGATCTGACGACGGTTGGTGGTGAATTGCGGGCGGTTGCCGTCCGCTCCGGCTCCAGCCCAACGCTCGATCAACTCGTTGCGGAGATGAAGCAGCTGGGCGGTGCCGATTATGACTTCGGCGCCGAAGAGTGGGACATATTGCCGACCGAAATCGGCGATTATGATGGGTTCCACGATGGAGAATGACGAGGACTTCGCTGATGGCGCTATCGTTCTTGTCGATTTCCGGCCCGTGCGTGGTCACGAGCAGGATGGTATGCGTCCCGCTTTGGTTATGACGGATGCGTCCTATAATGCCGCGTCGTCTTATGTTGTTGTGTGTCCCATCACGTCAAATAAGCGGCCATGGCCTTTCAAAATGCCCTTGCCCGATGGGTTGAAAGTGAGTGGCTTTGTGATGCTCGACCAGATCAAGTCAATTGATCGGCGTCGGCGCGTGTTGCGTTTTATCGATCATGTGCCGAATGACGCGATGCGCGACTATCGTGAGCGCCTTGCGACATTGCTGAAGATTGGGCCCACAAACGACCATTGAGTTGATAACCCGATATGACCCTAGAAACATTTCTAGCTCTGAGCCTCTATTCTTTCGCCACCTCGATCACGCCGGGGCCAAACAATCTCATGCTGCTCGCATCGGGTGCAAATTTTGGTCTGCGCCAGAGTATGCCGCATATCTTCGGCATCATTTTTGGCTTCGTTGTGATGACGATCACCGTGGGGCTCGGGATGGCGGCGGTTGAAAAGCTTTTGCCGGGCTTCGTGACGGCTCTGCGCTATA
>CAWUMH010000025.1:0-19443 GCA_963923565.1 uncultured Alphaproteobacteria bacterium | reverse complement strand
CTGGCGGCAGGGCGTCTCGCCGCTGAGGACTACAAAGCCAATTTTTCCGATATCCACCCGCCACTTACGCGGCATGAGGCCTTTGTCGAGGCGGAGCGGTGCTATTTCTGTTCGGACGCGCCGTGCCAGACCGCCTGTCCAACCTCCATTGATATCCCGCTTTTCATTCGCGAGATCGCGACGGGCAATGATCTTGGTGCTGCTGAAACCATTCTGAAATCCAACATTCTCGGCGGTATGTGCGCGCGTGTTTGCCCGACCGAAACGCTCTGCGAAGAGGCCTGTGTCCGCGAAACCGCCGAAGGCAAGCCGGTTAAAATTGGTCTTTTACAGCGCCACGCCACCGACCATTTGATGGATGCAGGCAAGCAGCCTTTCAAACGCGCGGCATCGACAGGCAAAAAAGTCGCAGTGATTGGCGGCGGACCGGCAGGGCTTGCCTGTGCGCATAAACTCGCCGAGCACGGCCATAGCGTCACGATTTTCGAAGCCAAAGAAAAGCTTGGCGGTCTTAATGAATATGGCATCGCTGCTTACAAGACGACGAATGATTTTGCGCAACGCGAAGTCGATTTCATTTTGTCGATTGGCGGCATTGAGGTGAAAACGAGCCACGCGCTCGGCAAAGAGATTGATATCGCCACATTGCGTAAGAACTATGATGCCGTGTTTATGGGCACTGGTCTTGCGGGCGTGAATAAGCTTGGCCTGAGTGGCGAAGGCACCCTTAAGGGTGTTCGTGACGCGGTCGATTTCATTTCCGAATTGCGGCAAGCGAAAGATCTTTCAAAACTCGCGATCGGACGTGATGTTGTTGTGATCGGCGGTGGTATGACCGCCATCGACGCCGCGGTTCAGTCACGCAAGCTTGGCGCTGATCATGTAACGATTGCTTATCGTCGCGGTCAGGACGCGATGAAAGCCAGCGCCTATGAACAAGAAGTGGCGCAGACTCACGGCGTCACTGTTCGTACTTTTGTGAAACCCGTTGCGCTTGAAAGTCAAAATGGCGTTGTCACGGGCGTTACCCTTGAAGAAACCGATATTCAAAATGGTAAGCTCGTCGATACCGGTCAACGCCACACGCTGAAAGCCGATATGGTGTTGACGGCGATCGGCCAGATTTTTGTGCCAGATGGATTAGGCGGTGTTGATGGCCTCGATCTCGATGGAGGTCGCATCAAAGTCGATCAGCATCGACGCACAAGTGTCAAAGGTCTTTGGGCTGGCGGTGACTGTGTTGCCGGTGGCGAAGATCTCACAGTGGCTGCCGTTGAAGACGGCAAACAAGCCGCTTTGTCCATTCATCAATCCCTGACAGCGTGACGCGAAGGAGAGACATCCATGGCCGATCTTCGCACTAATTTCCTCGGGATCAAATCACCCAATCCGTTCTGGCTGGCCTCTGCGCCGCCAACGGATAAAGAATATAATGTTGTTCGCGCGTTCAAAGCGGGATGGGGCGGCGTTGTATGGAAAACGCTTGGTGATGGTGACCCCATCGTCAATGTGTCAGGCCCGCGCTATGGCGCCATTCATGGTCCTGATCGCCGTTTGATTGGTTTGAATAATATCGAATTGATCACGGATCGTCCGCTTGAAGTGAATTTGCGTGAAATCAAGCAAGTCAAAAAAGATTGGCCCGATCGCGCCGTTGTCGTTTCACTCATGGTGCCTTGTGAAGAAGAGAATTGGAAAGCGATTCTCAAGCAAGTCGAAGAGACAGAGTGCGATGGGATCGAACTGAATTTCGGTTGCCCGCATGGTATGTCCGAACGTGGTATGGGTTCTGCCGTCGGTCAGGTGCCCGAATATATTGAAATGGTCACACGCTGGTGCAAACAACACTCGCGGATGCCGGTGATTGTAAAACTCACACCAAACATCACTGATATTCGTTATCCGGCGCGCGCCGCGAAGAAAGGCGGCGCTGATGCCGTCTCGCTGATCAACACAATATCATCAATCATGTCGGTCGATCTTGATCATATGTCGCCATGGCCGGTTCTTGATGGACAAGGCACGCATGGCGGGTATTGCGGCCCTGCCGTGAAACCGATTGCGTTGAACATGGTTGCCGAGATAGCACGCGATCGTGAAACGCAAGGCTTACCGATTTCAGCCATTGGCGGCATAACAACTTGGAAAGATGCCGCTGAGTTTATTGCGATGGGTGCAGGTACTGTTCAGGTCTGCACCGCCGCGATGACTTACGGTTTCAAGATTGTTGAAGAGATGATTTCTGGTCTCTCGCACTTCATGGATGAGAAGGGCTATCGTACGATTGAAGAGTTCCGTGGCCTTGCCATGCCGAAAGTCACGGACTGGCAATATCTCAATCTGAATTATGTTGTAAAAGCGTCGATTGATCAGGACCTCTGCATTTCATGTGGTCGGTGCCATCAGGTTTGCGAAGATACGTCACATCAAGCCATTACGAATCAAGTGGATGGCAAACGCAAATTCACAGTGAAGGAAGAGGAATGCGTGGGCTGCAATCTCTGCGCGGTGGTATGCCCTGTGGAAAGCTGCATCACTATGGTGCCGCAAACCAAAGGCACTGATCCGCGCACGGGCTTTGACTATGGCAGGCCTTATGCGAATTGGACGACGCATCCAAATAACCCGTCGTCAAAAGCGGCGGAGTAAGCGTCCTCTCTATTCGCCGATGCGCGCAATACCTTCTGCGCCATCATCACGTCGCCAGACGAGCTTATCGCCTGGCAGACTTTCGAGCTTAAAGCAGAAGACTTTACCCTCATACCAACTTTGCCATTGTTGGCAGAGACTGTCATCTTTAACCCACCAGCGCCCTTGATCGGTCGGGGCTAGAAATTTACCCAAACCGATCGCTTCGCCTGATCCATCAACAACGCCTTCTCTTTTGTAATGGAGCGGCATTTCTCCACCGAGAGGAACGGAGAGATAAATCCTTTTATCCGCAACAAAGTTTTTTATGGCTGAGCCTTTGATCGGTTCACCAGAAGCGATGCTGGTCGCATAGACGGCCACCGTTTGCGTAATGATCATTGGTGCTGAAAACGCCGCAGCCCTTAAATACGCCAACATCCGGTTTACGTTCATTTTCGTATCAGCTCCATCGCCTAGCCTAAGCGGCGTATACAGGTGTCTGTTTTGTGGCAAATTTACGGAACCAGCACTGAGTTAGATCAGAATCTATCGTCTGCGCACGGAAGACGAAGGACGAAAAGAGCGTATGATCGGAAAAATTCTATCCTTTATCTTTTTTCAGATTGCCTGGTTTGCGGCGGTTCTTGGAGGCGCGCATCATCTTGATTTGGTCGGCTCCTGTCCGGCACTAGCGCTTTTTGCTTTTCACATTGCGTCAAATCACCGGCGATGGTTTTCGTCTTGTGTCATTGTCTTTGCAATTGTCCTCTTGGGAATCGTCGTCGAATTTCTTTTGTTGAAAAGCGGCGCGATTACCTATCGCGGATCAACAGCGTCCGCCTCATTGCCGCCTTTGTGGATTCTGGCGCTCTGGCTTGCCTTTGCCACTTTGCCTGACGGTGCCTTGTCATGGCTTTCAGGGCGCACGGAGCTTCAGGTTATCTTCGGCGCGCTCGGCGGACCTTTGAGTTATATCGCGGGAGAAAAGCTTGGCGCAGCAGAGCTCCACACAAGCTTCACCTATGCTATGGTTGTTTTTGCTATCGTTTGGGCTATCGCGACGCCACTTTGTTTTTTCGCTGTCAGAGTTTTTTCAAAAAACGCCGAACCGCTCAAAGCGGCATGACACCGTTCAAGATCGTATCAATTGCTTGCGCTTTGGCTTTTTGGAATTGCTCGTCGGAGAGCGGCGCGCCGCCATTGATCGCACGGATCTGATCTTCGAAATCGGCGTAATGCTGGGTTGTTGCCCAGATCATATAAAAGAAATAGCGCGGCTCGAGCGGACGGATTTTTCCCGCCTCAATCCAGCGGCGCATGATGGCCTCGCGGGAGGCGATCCATTCGGCGAGCGTCGTTTCGAGAAAATCTTTAATGACCGGCGCGCCTCGCAAGATCTCGCTTGCCCAGATCCGTGAACCGAGAGGGTCGGCCCGCGCCAGATCCATTTTCGCGCCGATATAGGCGGTTATGGCCTCTTTGGGGTCATCTTTCTCGTCAAAAGAGGAGGCGGCGCCGAGCCAGTCGGTCAAAATCTCCTCGGTCACTGCCCGGTAGAGCGCTTCCTTGGTCGGGAAGTAATAATGGAGATTGGCCTTCGGCACGCCCGCCCGTCGGGCGATTTCAGCCGTCGTCGCGCCCTTAAAACCCTCTTCGGCAAATACAGCCCGCGCGGCCTCGAAGAGGCCCTTTTCCTTGAGCTCGCGGCCGGCAGAACGGGCCGGTCGGGGGGGTAGCGCGGTATCGGTCATTGTAATTTGCTTTGAACCCGTGACGACCCAACGAAATTTTACAAACGTGAATTGACCACTTGGTCAAATCCATCATAGCGTTGACTTTATCGCGTTGAAAAGCCGGGGTGGGGATATGGCTGACTTGTCGAATTATCGGATCGATGGCGCGCGGCTCTGGGACACGCTCATGGAGATGGCCAAGATCGGCGGCACGCCGAAGGGCGGTTGCAAGCGTCTCACTTTGACCGATTTGGACAAACAGGGTCGCGAGCTCTTCACCGCATGGTGCGAAGCGGCGGGCTGCACGGTTTCCGTTGACCGCATGGGCAATATGTTTGCGCGTCGACCTGGCACAGACAATTCTTTACCGCCGGTAATGATGGGCAGCCATCTCGACACGCAACCGACAGGCGGCAAATTTGACGGCGTGCTGGGCGTTTTGGGCGCGCTCGAAGTCATCCGCTCGATGAATGATCTCAAAATCAAGACCAAACATCCGGTCGAGGTTGCCAATTGGACGAATGAAGAAGGTTCACGCTTCGCGCCAGCCATGATTTCCTCGGGTGTTTTCGCGGGCGTTTATACGGAAGACTTCGCCTATGCGCGTGAAGATGGTGAGGGCAAGAAGCTTGGCGATGAGTTGAAACGCATTGGCTATCAGGGCGATTTGCCGACGGGCGGCAGACCCATTCATGCATTTTTCGAATTGCATATTGAACAAGGCCCCATTCTCGAAGCTGAACACAAAGATGTCGGCGTGGTTACGCATGGCCAAGGCCAGCGTTGGTATGAAATCAAATTAACAGGCTTTGAAAGTCATGCGGGTTCAACGCCCATGCCGCGCCGCAAAGATGCACTGCTTGGTGCCGCGCGCATTGTCGAGCTTGTGAATTCAATTGGTTTGAAACACGCGCCCAATGCTGTCGCGACTGTGGGTATGCTCAATCCTTATCCGAATTCACGCAATGTGATTCCGGGCGAAGTATTCATGACGATTGATTTCCGCCATCCGGAAGATGCAACGCTGTCCGAAATGGACGCCGCACTGGCTCAGGGCGTGAAAGAGATTAGCGATAAAATCGGCCTCACTTACGACATGAAGCAGGTCTTCTATTATAAGCCCGTGGCCTTCGACAAAGACTGTGTTGAAGCCGTGCGGCGCGCTGCGAAACATTTCGGCTATTCGCATCGCGATATTGTTTCGGGTGCGGGTCATGATGCGTGCTACATCGCGCGCGTTGCGCCCACCTCAATGATTTTCACGCCCTGCGTGGATGGTATCAGCCATAATGAAGCGGAAGATATCAGCCAGGAATGGGCGACTATGGGAACCAATGTACTGATGCATGCGGTGCTCGAAAAAGCCGAAGTCATCGGTTGAGTGCGCAAGAGGGGGAAGTCATCATGTCAACAGTGATTAAAAACGGAACCATCGTCACAGCCGATCGCACATATAAAGCCGATGTGCTGATTGAAGGCGAAAGCATCACCGCCATTGGTGCGGATCTCAAAGGTGACAAGATGATTGACGCGTCGGGCTGTTTCATCATGCCGGGCGGTATCGATCCGCATACGCATCTCGATATGCCATTTATGGGCACGAATTCTGCTGATGATTATGAAAGCGGCACAAAGGCGGCGCTCTCTGGTGGCACCACAATGGTTGTTGATTTCTGTATCCCCGGCAACGGCCAGCGTCTGATGGATGCGTGGAAAGATTGGGATGTGCGCGCATCAAAAGCAGCGACCGATTATTCCTATCATATGTGCATCACCTACTGGAATGATCAGGTGCGCGCGGATATGGCGGATGTCGTCAACAACGGCGTAACGACATTCAAACATTTCATGGCCTATAAAGGCGCCTTGATGGTGAATGATGACGAAATGTTCGCCTCATTCCGCCGTTGCGCCGAACTGGGTGCCATGCCACTTGTTCACGCTGAGAATGGTGACGTCGTTGCCGCGCTCCAGCAGAAGCTTCTCGCCGAAGGCATCACAGGACCGGAAGGTCACGCTTATTCGCGTCCACCGGAAGTGGAAGGGGAAGCAGCAAATCGCGCGATTATGTTGGCGGATGCTGCGGGAGTGCCGCTTTACATCGTTCACACATCATCGATTCCGGCGCATGAAGCGATCCAGCGTGCACGCGCGCTCGGTAAACGCGTTTATGGTGAGCCACTCATCCAGCATCTCGTGCTCGACGAGAGCGAATATATGAACGAGGATTGGGTGCATGCCGCACGGCGTGTGATGTCGCCGCCCTTCCGCGATAAAAAGAATCAAGAAGATCTATGGAATGGTCTTCGCGCTGGATCATTGCAGGTCGTCGCTACCGATCATTGTGCGTTCACGACAAAGCAAAAAGAAATTGGTCTTACCGATTTCACAAAGATTCCGAATGGCACAGGCGGTCTTGAAGATCGCATGCCGGTGCTCTGGACGCATGGCGTCGGCACGGGTCGTCTCACCATGAATGAATTCGTTGCGGTGACCTCGTCGAATATTGCGAAAATTCTTAACCTCTATCCGAAGAAAGGTGCGGTGCTTGTGGGCGCTGATGCCGATCTCGTGATCTGGGATCCGGAAGCGACCAAGACTGTGTCCGCGTCAACGCAAGTGTCTGTGATCGATTACAATGTGTTCGAAGGACAGAAACTCAAAGGCCTGCCACGTCTTACACTTTCGCGCGGCGAAACAGTCTATGAAAACGGCAAGGTAACCGCGAAAACGGGGCGCGGAAAATTTGTTGCGCGCAAGCCGTTCCCGCCAGAATCAAAAGCACTGTCGACATGGAAAGAATTGACTCAGCCGAAGAAAGTGGCGCGCTGAATGTCATCTTCTCCCGTCATTGATATTGCCGATCTGTCGCTCACATTCGAGACGAATGACGGGCCTGTTCATGCGCTTTCAAATGTCTCGTTAGGAATCGAGAAGGGAGATTTCGTCTCTTTGATCGGACCCTCGGGATGCGGCAAAACCACCTTACTGCGTGTGATTGCTGATCTTGAACATCCGACCGGCGGACGCGTGTCCATTCACGGTATGACTCCGGAAGAAGCGCGTTTGAAGCGCGCTTATGGCTATGTATTTCAAGCGCCGGCGCTTTACCCTTGGCGTACCATTGGTAAAAATATCGCGCTTCCGCTTGAGATTATGGGCTATTCCAAAGAGGAACGTGCCGCACGGATCCGTAAGGGCCTTGATCTTGTTAATCTTACGGGGTTCGAAAATAAGTTCCCTTGGCAATTGTCGGGCGGCATGCAGCAACGCGCGTCGATCGCGCGTGCGTTATCTTTCGACCCCGAACTTCTCTTGATGGATGAGCCTTTCGGTGCGCTCGATGAAATCGTGCGTGATAAACTCAATGAACAATTATTGCGGCTTTGGGAAATGACTCAAAAGACGGTTGTCTTCGTCACCCATTCGATTCCGGAAGCGGTATTCCTTTCAACCAAGATCGTTGTGATGTCGCCGCGCCCGGGCAAAATCCATGACATCATCGAATGTAATTTTCCGCGCGATCGCACGCTTGATATTCGCGAAACGCCAGAATTCCTTGATGTCGCCAATCGCGTGCGGCAGGGCTTGCGCGAGGGCCATTCTTATGTCGATTGAGGGTGGCTCATGCTGAAGGCACTCTGGTCCGGCAAGACTCTGCCTGTGCTCGTGGTGTCTGCGATGCTCATTGGCCTGTGGTATGTAGGCGCTATTCTTTTGAATGGTGATATGCAGCGTGATGCGTTCGCCAATGCGAATAACATAAATTATTCTTTTGCAGATTTGGTGATCGGCACCTGGTCACAAGAGCGTCCAAAACTTCCAGCGCCGGATCAAATTTTGGCCGAGCTTCAGAAGACGGTGATTGATACGGCGCCGACTTCAAAGCGCAGTTTGGTGTTTCATGGTTATGTGACGTTATCGGCAACGCTTCTCGGCTTTCTGATCGGCTCGACCCTTGGTATGCTGCTTGCCATTCTCGTTGTTCATGTTCGCAGTCTTGATAAAAGTCTAATGCCTTGGGTTGTGGCCTCACAAACCATCCCGATTATTGCGCTTGCGCCGATGATCATTGTCATCATGAATCAATTCGATATCACGGGACTCGTTCCGAAATCGATTATCGCAGCTTATTTGTCGTTCTTCCCCGTAACAGTTGGTATGGTGAAGGGCTTGCGATCACCTGATCCGTTGCAGCTTGATCTGATGCGCACTTATTCCGCGTCGCGCATTCAAACATTTTTCAAGCTCCGTATACCTGCGTCAGTTCCCTTCCTGTTCGCGAGCCTTAAAGTGGGTGTCGCAGCAAGTCTGGTGGGCACCGTTGTTGCGGAGCTCACAAAAAGTGAAGACGGTGGTTTTGGTGCCCGCCTTCTTGCGGGCTCTTATTACGGACAAACAATTCAAATTTGGGCAGCTCTTTTTGCTGCGGCAGCATGCGCTTGGGCACTTGTATCACTGATTGGTCTTCTTGATCGTGCGGTCACAAAAGCGATGGGGGCACGCTGATGGGCCGGTATAATCTGCTTCTTGCTTTTGGCGGTGCCGCCGCAATTTTTGCTGCGGTCGGTTCTTATACGCATGATGTGCCCGTATCGCTTTTTGATGATCACGTTATCACGCGTTTGATTTTTGGTATTGTAGGCGTGACGGCATTACGGCAAAGCGGCGAGCCCGATGTTACGGGTCCGCAACGGTGGAATGTTCCCTTTGGCAGTCTCGTCTTCGCAATCGAGTTGATCTCCTTGGCACATTCTGAAGGTGTGCGTGCGTGGGGCTTTTACGCGGCCGCTTTCGCCTTCTGGCTCTTAGCGTGGCGCGCGGTTGATGTGATCTTGGCTGAGCAAGCGCCACGCGGCCGTAGCCGTCTGCTATCTGATCTCGCTGTGCCACTCGTATTCGGATTCACGCTTGTCGTTTTATGGGAAGTGCTTGTGCGCGGCTTACAGGTCCCGATGGTGATTCTGCCTGCGCCCTCCGCCATTCTTGGGAAACTGTTTACATCGCTTCCGATATTGGGCGCCGATTTCATGCAAACGATCCAAGGTATTCTTGGTGGTTACTTGATCGGGTGTGGGGCGGGCATTCTTGTTGCGGTTCTGATTGATCGCGTGCCGTTTTTGCAGCGCGGATTATTGCCGCTTGGCAATCTTGTCTCGGCGCTACCGATCGTGGGTGTCGCGCCGATCATGGTGATGTGGTTCGGTTTTGACTGGCAATCAAAAGCCGCAGTTGTCGTTGTGATGACGTTTTTCCCGCAGCTTGTGAATACGGTTGCGGGCCTTTCTGCATCAGGCGCGATGGAACGGGATCTGATGAAAACTTATGCAGCGAGTTATGGACAGACATTATTCGCTTTACGCCTGCCGTCGGCCTTGCCCTTCATTTTCAACGGCCTCAAGATCAATTCGACTCTAGCGTTGATCGGGGCCATTGTTGCGGAGTTCTTTGGAACGCCGATTGTCGGAATGGGCTTTCGTATCAATACCGAAGTCGGGCGCATGAATATCGACATGGTCTGGGCGACTATTGTTGTTGCGGCTCTTTGCGGGTCGTTGTTTTACGGGATCTTGGCTTTCATCGAGAAGCGGGTCACGTTTTGGCATGCCTCCTATCGTCAGGGGGCGTAGTGAGTGGGGCCTCGGCCCAAAAAAGGGGAGAAGAAAGAATGCGGAAGCTGGTTTTAGGAATGATGGCCCTCGCGGGTCTTGGCGTTGCCTCAGCGCACGCCGCGGACAAAGTGACATTGCAATTGAAGTGGGTCACACAGGCTCAATTCGCAGGTTACTATGTTGCAAAGGATAAGGGCTTCTACAAAGAAGCCGGTCTTGATGTCACGATTAAGCCAGGCGGACCTGATATTGCTCCCCCGCAAGTGATCGCGGGTGGTGGTGCCGATGTTGTCGTTGACTGGATGCCGTCAGCGCTTGCAACACGCGAAAAAGGCGTGCCGCTTGTTAACATTGCGCAGCCTTTCAAGCGCTCGGGCATGATGCTCACCTGCCGTGCAGAAACCGGAATCAAATCACCAGCTGATTTGAAGGATCGCACACTCGGTGTGTGGTTCTACGGCAATGAATATCCCTTCCTCTCCTGGATGTCGAAGCTTGGCATCAAGACGGACGGATCAAAGGGTGGCGTGAAAGTGTTGAAGCAAGGCTTCAATGTTGATCCGCTCTTGCAGAAGCAAGCTGATTGCGTTTCAACCATGACCTATAACGAATATTGGCAGGTTATTGACGGCGGTATTCCTGCCGACAAGCTTGTCGTATTCAAATATGAGGACCAAGGCGTTGCGACCATGGAAGATGGTCTTTATGTCATGGAAGATAAGCTGAAAGATCCGGCATTCGTCGACAAAATGGCGAAGTTCGTTGCTGCTTCGATGAAGGGTTGGGAATGGGCACGCAAGAATCCTAAGGATGCTGCGAAGATCGTTCTCGACAATGATGCCTCAGGCGCTCAAACCGAAAAGCATCAGACACGCATGATGGATGAGATCAACAAGCTCACTGAAGGCTCAAACGGTAAGCTCGACAAGGCTGATTACGAGCGTACCGTGAAGACCTTGATGGGTGGCGGTTCTGATCCGGTCATCACCAAAGTGCCTACTGGCGCGACAACTGATGTTGTGATCGATAAAGCTCTTGCGATGAAGTGATTGCGTAAACACGCATCATCATAAAAGATCAAAGCCGCGAAGGGCAACCTTCGCGGCTTTTTTAATTTGATGACTTTCTATTTTACCATTTTCAATGCGATGAGTGCGCCCAGACACATCCCCACACCAAACCATGTATGAGCAACAAGATTCAAAAAGCGTATCATCCATGGATTATCGCGTTTTGAGGCAGCCCATCCTGCACCCATGCCGGGCTGGAGAATAAACCATCCCGCTCCCACTGTTATCCAAGCAAGAATAAGGGCAGGCAAAAGCTTCGGCGCATGGGCATAATCCGCGCCACCAAAATGGAGGAGCGCGGCACCATAGAGAATGCCGGTGGCATAATGAGCGAACCATCCCGCTTCGACTTCGAACGGAAACGCGCGCGCTGTTGCAATATCATCATGAAAAATTTTGCCGCGCGGCAGATGTAAAAACCAACGGCCGACAAGACCCCAATTTGGTGGCGCGATGCCGACTTGGCGATGGAGAAGCATCGCCCACAGATCCATCGCAACGGTGCCCCAGAGTCCAATCACAAGACTGCGAAAGATGAATTCATGCATGATATGAGTCCCCCAATTTTTGGTGAGACTGTCATGAAGTTGATTGCCACGCTAGCGCTTTGCGTGGCCGCAACGGCAGCGCGCGCGCGAGCGACATTATTAAACTCGAAAGGTTTCGCGTGTTAGGCGAAGCCTCTCTGTTGCGTCTATATTGAGAGTTCAGAAAATGGTGCCCCTAGCCGGAATCGAACCAGCACTCCTTGCGGAATCCGATTTTGAGTCGGACGCGTCTACCAGTTCCGCCATAGGGGCAAGGTGGGACGGTCTATATCCCGCCAAGATTCAAAATTCCAGTCCTAACGGACGGTCTTTGCGAGGAAATCGCCTGCACTCCAAACTGGCGGCATGCGCACTGCTTTTAGGGCTTGCGGGCTGTATGGGCGATCCGGCCCCTAAACCCCAAGACCAGAAGCTGCTTGATGACCGGTTTGCTTCGCTTTGGCAGGATTTTGTTAGCCACAAGGCCGGCCCCGAGCGGGACAAGTCGGGTTTTGCGCTCGCCGCCTATATTGAAGAGGTCAAATCGACCTATACTGAAAAAATCATCAAAAACTGGGTGTGCAAACCCTGGAGCATGAATGGCAAAGAGGTTCCGCTGATCGCGGGGGCCAAGACGGCGCATTTCGAATGCCTCAATCCTGACGGGATGCGGGGTAGCGTTTTCAATCTGGCCCTGCCGGCAGGATCCTTGGTCGAGCCGCTTTTCAATGGCTACTCTGTGCGCTTTTCGGGGAAAATTGATAAACTTGTATTTTCCGAAGAGACGATGAACAGTTTTTACGTCTATGTCACCGTGAGTGCGTTCGAGATTGTTGATCGCACGCGTATGTGAATTTGGAGACGGATTATGGATGAGGGCCTGTCTGGGCTGATTGATTGGGCGGCGCCGGTGGCTGTGGCGGCTGTCGCTGTGGTTCTCGTCTTGGGACTGATGAATATGCTGCGGGGCGGCAGCGCCTCAATGTCGCAGACCCTGATGCGCTGGCGCGTCATTCTTCAATTTGTGGCCATCGTCATCGTCATGGCGGTGATTTATCTGAAAAGTTCTTAACCACAGGGCGTAAAGCCTGCGAAAGAGGACGCTTTAGCCTTTGTCATCGGGGCCAAAGCCCGTTAGAACGAATTCAGCGTGTATCGGAGTAAGACTTTCGTGGCTCATTCAATCTTTGGCCGAGGTTTAGGCCGTTCTGTCGCAATTTTGGGTGCTTTCGCATCGGTTTTTGCCTTTATGAGCCTCGCTTCAGCGAATGAATTCACTTTGAAAAACGGCCAAGTCCGCGTTGGTGCGTCAACGCATGGTATTGCGAGCGCGGAGACCGGAACGGTGGACGCGAATGTCGAATGGTTGATGCCCGCTTTTGATTTCGGTTCGACTGGCGGCTTCACCCTCCATCCGCAACTGGGTGCCAATATCAACACGCAAGGGCGCACAAGCGCGGGTTATGCCGGTTTTGCCGGCGTCGTGACGCTTCCAGGCGGCTTGTTTGTCGAAGCGGATCTCGGCGGTTCAGTGAATAATGGCTATACAAGTTCGCCGCCTGCGGGTTCAAACCGCTCCGAGCTGGGCTGCAATGCGCTCTTCCGCGAAGCCTTTGTGATCGGCATGCCCTTGTCGGACCGCCTGTCGGTTATGGCCATCGCCGAGCATATGTCGAACGCCAATCTCTGCCAGCCGAATAACGGTATTACCAATGTCGGCGTGAAACTCGGCTATTCTTTTTAATCCTCTTCGGTCCGGTTTTCGTAGGCCTAAAAGAACCGGCAGGGCGGATATATCATGGTCGTATTGAACAGAATTTACACGCGAACGGGCGACGATGGCACGACCGCGTTGGGAACGGGCGCGCGCCGTCCGAAATATGATCGTCGCGTCGCCGCCTATGGCACGGTTGACGAAACCAATGCCGCGATCGGGATGGCCCGCATTCATACAGGGCCGGCAGAGCCTCTCGTCGATCAGATGCTCTCGCGTATCCAGAATGATCTCTTCGACCTTGGTGCCGATCTCTGCACGCCCGAGACGGGGCGCGATACTGGCACGCCGTCTTTGCGAATTGTCGCCTCGCAGGTTGAACGGATCGAGCGCGAAATCGACGAATTGAATGCCGAGTTGCAGCCGCTCCGGTCGTTCATTTTGCCCGGCGGTTCAGCGGCATCGGCCGCCCTTCACCTGGCGCGCACGATTTCCCGTCGCGCTGAGCGGCTGATGGTGGAATTGTCCAGTTTCCCGGATGAGCCGGTGAGCGAGCCTGCGCTTCATTACATCAATCGCCTCTCGGACTTCCTGTTTGTCGCTTCGCGCTATGTGAATCGCCGCGGGGAAGACGATGTTTTGTGGGTGCCCGGTAAGACCCGCTAGACTTAAATCCGATAGGATGTCTGAAACGCGATAGGGAATGTCGCGCGCTTTTCGTCTCTTTTTGCAGATGCGTTGACAATGATGGTCTGGGCCGTTTAGGTCCGGATCACTTTCCGATTTGTTGCGGAAAGTCAGTCTTTTTTGGGCCTTGTGCAGCATCACGCTGCCTTGAGCCGGTTCTGGAAAGAGCATCATGAAGATCATCGTGCCGGTGAAACGGGTCGTCGATTACAATGTCAAAATCCGCGTGAAGTCCGACGGCTCAGGCGTCGATCTCGCCAATGTGAAAATGTCGATGAATCCGTTCGACGAAATCGCTGTCGAAGAAGCGTTGCGGATCAAGGAAGCGGGCAAGGCGACGGAAGTCGTTGTCGTGTCCATCGGCCCCGCAGGCGCTGCAGAAACCTTGCGCACAGGTTTGGCGATGGGTGCGGATCGCGGCATTCTTGTAAAGACCGATGACACTGTTGAGCCGTTGTCGGTCGCCAAGATTTTGAAAGCCGTTGCCGATGCTGAGCAGCCCGGATTGATGATCCTCGGCAAGCAAGCGATTGATGACGATATGAATGCAACCGGCCAAATGCTCGCGGCTTTGCTTGGGTGGCCGCAAGGCACCTTCGCTTCGAAAATCGAAATCGGTGATGGCACAATTACGGTGACTCGCGAAGTGGATGGCGGCTTGCAAACTGTCGAATTGAAAGCGCCCGCGATTGTTACAACCGATCTGCGTTTGAATGAGCCGCGTTATGCATCACTGCCTAACATCATGAAGGCCAAGAAAAAGCCGATTGATGAAAAGACGCCCGCTGATTTCGGTATTGATATCGCGCCGCGTTTGAAAGTTGTCACAACGGTCGAACCCGCGGGCCGTAAGGCTGGTGTGAAAGTTGGTTCTGTTGCTGAACTCGTTTCCAAATTGAAAACCGAAGCCGGAGTGTTCTGATGGCTACGCTTCTTCTCGCTGATCACGACAATGTTTCGATCAAGGATACAACTGCACGCGCTTTGAGTGCAGCCGTCGCCTTGGGCGCGCCTGTGACCGTGCTGGTTGCTGGACATAACGCCCACGCCGCTGCCGCTGCCGCCGCCCAATTTGCCGGTGTTGCAAAAGTTCTCCTCGTCGATGACGCGCTTTATGCCAATCAACTTGCTGAACCGATGGCCGCATTGATTGTCTCGATGGCCTCGTCTTATTCGGCGATTGTTTCAGCTTCAACGACATCAGGCAAAAACATCATGCCGCGTGTCGCAGCTCTTCTCGATGTGATGCAAGTTTCAGATGTTATTCGTGTGATTTCTGCGGATACGTTTGAGCGTCCGATTTATGCGGGCAACGCGTTGCAGACGGTTCAATCAACCGACAAGATCAAGGTGCTCACTATCCGCACGGCGTCTTTTGCAGCAGCGGCAACAGGTGGTTCGGCTTCAGTTGAAACAGCGCAAGCGGCGGCTAATCCGTCACTTTCATCATTCAAGGGTGAAGCGCTCGCAAAGCTTGATCGTCCGGAGCTGACGTCGGCAAAAATCATCGTGTCGGGTGGCCGTGCGATGGCGAATGCCGAGAATTTCAAAACCTATATCGAGCCCGTTGCTAATCGCTTGAATGCAGCGATGGGTGCGTCACGCGCGGCGGTTGACGCAGGCTATGCCCCGAATGATTGGCAGGTTGGCCAAACCGGTAAAGTTGTGGCGCCTGAACTATATGTCGCTGTCGGCATTTCCGGTGCGATCCAGCATCTCGCCGGTATGAAAGATTCGAAAGTGATCGTGGCGATCAACAAGGACGAAGAAGCACCGATTTTCCAGGTTGCTGATTATGGTCTTGTCGCGGATCTCTTCACGGCTTTGCCGGAGCTCGACAAGGAATTGGCAAAAGTCGGTTAGTCAAACCGGTTCGATTGTGATAGCTTTGGCATTCATGACAGAGCCGATGCGCGGAGTATGAAGGGCATGACCGTTTCAATCCAAACCGTAGGCATCATTGGCGCCGGGCAAATGGGCTCGGGTATTGCGCAAGTGAGCGCGCAAGCCGGACTGTCGGTCAGACTGCATGATGTGAGCGCGGATCGGATTGCCGCGGGCCTTGCCACGATCAATGGCAATTTCGCGCGTCTTGTAACCAAAGGCACGATGACGGAATCCGAGCGGCAAGCCGCCTTGGCGCGTATTTCAGCGGCAGCCGATTACTCCGACTTTAGCGAATGCGATCTCGTCATCGAAGCCGCAACCGAGAATGAAGAGGTCAAGCGCAAGATTTTTTCGTCGGTGTCAAAAGCACTTTCGCCAAAGACGATGCTTGCGACCAATACGTCATCAATTTCGATCACACGGTTGGCAGCGGCGACGGATCGGCCGGATCGGTTCATCGGTATTCATTTTATGAATCCGGTTCCCAAGATGCAGCTCGTCGAACTTATTCGCGGCATTGCCACTGAGGATCCGACCTTCGAAGCGGCGCGCGTCTATATCGAAAAACTTGGCAAGACGATTACGGTGGCCGAAGATTTTCCGGCCTTCATTGTCAATCGCATTTTGCTGCCGATGATCAATGAAGCGATTTATACGCTTTACGAAGGTGTGGGTTCGGTTGAGGCGATTGATACCGCTATGCGCTTGGGTGCCAATCATCCGATGGGGCCGCTGCAGCTTGCCGATTTCATCGGCCTCGATACCTGCCTCTCGGTGATGCAGGTGCTCCATGAAGGCCTTGCCGATTCCAAATACCGCCCGTGCCCGCTTCTCGTGAAATATGTCGAGGCAGGGTGGCTGGGCCGTAAAGTGGGCCGGGGCTTCTATGACTACCGGGGCGAGACGCCCGTCCCTACGCGATAAGGCACCCTTCATTCATCGCAAAACTCGTAAAAACAGGGCTTCACAATCCTGTCACAGGGCCATTAGACTATCCCTGTCGCTAAGATTCGGTCTTTTCGACAGGAGGAGCTGGTCCGTTGACGATCCACGTTTCGCCACCTGTTTCGCCGGAAGCCTGTCCGGCGCTAGTTCTCAATGCCGATTACCGGCCATTGAGCTATTATCCGCTGTCCTTGTGGAACTGGCAGGACACGATCAAGGCCGTGTTTCTTGAGCGCGTGAATATTGTTTCCTTTTATGACAAGACGATCCGTAGTCCCGGCGCTGAATTCCGTCTTCCGTCAGTCGTCTCGCTTAAATCCTATATTCCGCCTTCGCGTAGTCCGGCTTTTACACGCTTCAACGTATTTCTGCGCGATCGCTTCGCCTGCCAATATTGTGGCGCGCGCGAAGAGCTCACCTTCGACCATGTCATTCCGCGCTCGAAGGGTGGGCAAACAGAGTGGGAAAATGTTGTTGCGGCATGCTCGCCCTGTAATCTCTCCAAAGGCGATAAATTACCGCACCAAGTGAAGATGTATCCGCGCCAGCAACCCTACGCGCCGACTGTTTTCGATCTGCATCAAAATGGACGCTTGTTCCCGCCAAACTATCTTCACGAGAGCTGGCTCGATTATCTCTATTGGGATTCAGAACTCGAACCGTAAGAGTTTATGCTCTTACGCCCGCCGTGCTTGCGCGCCGAGTGACGCAAGCAGCGTCAATCCGAAACAAATCACCGCGTTCCATGCGGCGAGTGAGAGACCGAAGATGCGCATGGCCACTTCATCGCAACGAACGACTTTCACCGTGTCGAGCTGTTTCAAGAAATCATCCATGGATGCGGGTTGCGACAAAGGCCCCGTGCAATCGGTGGGCCCTTGAAACACACCAAATTCAACACCGGCATGGTAGCCGCCGATACCCGTGCCCACGAGATAGATGAAGGCTGTGAGAACAAGAAGCGTTCGGGCAAGACGGTATCTCTGACTTGAGCGCGCGAAGATTGCAGCCGCAGCGGCAACAGGAATACCGAAATAATGCGGTAAGCGGCCAATCAGGCAGAGATGGCAGGGCTTGATGCCGAGACCCAATTCAATGAACCACGCACCGCTAATGATTACTAAAGATACAAGCGCTACGGCAAACGCGGTCAGATAAACAAAGTTCCATTGTCTTAGAGACATCGGTCAGAATCCTATTAAGCAAATCTGCCTATCAAGCAAGTTTAGCAGCGGCGATGATGCCGAGAATTGTAAGTGCTGTTATCACAAACAGTACAAGACCCAAACGACGCTCAATAAAGTGCCGTAGAGGATCACCAAATTTATTGAGCAATCCCGCTAATAGATAAAAACGTGCACCCCGCGTAATCACCGACAACAAAACAAAAAGCGGAAAATTATAATCCAACGCACCGGAAACAATACAAACGAGCTTAAAGGGGATTGGTGTAAGACCTTTAAGCAAAATCAACGCGGCACCATATTGCGCATAGAGGTCTTTAACGACGGTCACTTTATCGTCGTAGCCGTAGAGCGATAGAATCCAAAGCCCTGCCGTGTCGAATAATAAATGGCCGATGAGATAGCCGACGATACCGCCAAGCACCGATCCCAATGTGCAGATAAAGGCATAACGCCACGCGAGATCAGGACGCGCCAAGGCCATCGGCGCCAACAACACGTCAGGCGGGACAATGAAAACAGAGCTTTCCGAAAAAGCGACGATCCCGAGCGCCCAAGGCGCCCCTGGACGATCTGCAAGAGCCACAACCCGATCATATAATTTACGAAGCATAATGGCCCTTTAACACTGAACGCGGCGAATAGGCCTGTCTCTTTACTGGCTCGAATCAAGTTCGAGCAAGCGTTTCAGATAATCGCGCTCTTCAATCGGACGCGTAGGATCACTCGAACGCGATTGAAGCTCTTTGAGGATATCGAGCAATTTTCGATTTTGTTCCGAACCCGCGCGAAAATCCTGATTCAGATCTTCATCCGCTGATCCCTTGCCTACATCGCGCCCGAAGGGATCTTTTTGTGTAGCTGTCCCGTTGCGACCGGTGACAGATCCTGGACGGCCCTGTCCCTTGCCATTCTGGTCAAGGGCATCGGCAAGAGCTTTGGCACCGCGTCGCAAAGATTTGAGTGCCTGCTCTTGTTGCCGCACCGCATTGCGTCCCTCACCTGCACCAAGGGATGATTCTGCATCGCGCATCGCTTGCTCGGCATCATCAAGTGCGTCGCCGCCGGGTATTCCGTTTTTCTTGAGCGTCTCTTTCATTTTGCCCAAAGCGTCGCGTAGCGCTTGCTGGCGATCTTTGAGTGTGCCTTGATCTGAGGGTTGATCTCTATTCGATTCACGAAATGTCTCATCGCGCAATTTTTGCTGATCGCGGATCATGTCATCCAACGCGTTCTCAGAGTCGGACGATGGATCACCGTCACTGAGCTGCGGATTGTTCTCGCCTGATTGCAACGCATCGAGCATGGCTTCAAGAGATTGGAAAAGCGGATCGACCTCGCCATTCTTCTTCATGATATCGCCCATACGGTCGAGGAGCGCATTCAAATCCCTTTGACGCAGCGGGCGTGCTTGCGCAGAGGGCTTCTCGGATTGCGGCTTTTGTTTCAAGGC
>CAWUMH010000024.1:0-19825 GCA_963923565.1 uncultured Alphaproteobacteria bacterium | reverse complement strand
GCCATCACACTCAATCTTAATGCGGGCCTATTGATTGATTTGCCCCATATTGAAGATACGGGCGCGGCGGGCATTGGCCTCTTCCGGACAGAATTACAGTTCATGGTGTCAGCACGGATGCCGAATGCCAATGAACAAATTGCTTTTTATCGCACTGTTCTTGATGCTGCACATCATAAGCCTGTAACGTTTCGCACCCTTGATATCGGGGGTGATAAGATTTTACCCTATATGCGAACGGGCGAAGAAGAAAATCCGGCATTGGGTTGGCGCGCGATTCGCATCGGTTTGGATCGTCCCGGCCTTTTACGCGCCCAGTTAAGATCAATGCTCAAGGCTGCGAAAGGACATGATCTGCGGATCATGTTCCCGATGGTTGCTACAGTTGATGAATTCGATCGCGCTAAGTCTATTGTTGAGCGCGAAATCAATCATCTTGAACGGTATGGGCATGGCTTGCCGAACAGCATCAAACTCGGCGTGATGGTTGAAGTACCATCACTTCTTTTCGAGATTGATGAAATTTCTCAACGTGCGGATTTTCTGTCCGTCGGCTCGAATGATCTGATGCAGTTTCTCTTCGCAGCCGATCGTGAGAATCCGATGATGGCTGCTCGCTTTGATCCTTTAAGCCCGTCTTGCCTTCGGGCTTTGAAAAAAATTGCTGATGCAGGCACGCGCGCGGGTATTCCGGTTACCTTGTGCGGCGAGTTGGGTGGACGTCCGATTGAAGCGATGACACTGATTGGTTTGGGCTATCGTTCGCTCTCGATGTCACCTGCTTCCATTGGTCCGGTAAAGGCCATGTTGATTGAGCTTGAAGCGGCCGGCATCGCCAATCATATTGGCACGCTTCTAGAAAAATCAAACGGCGTACCGAGCTTGCGTCCGCAAATCGAATCTTTTGCGGAGGCAAATGGCATTCCAGTTTAGCGACGTTTATTTGATTTCTGTCGCTGCTTTATTTTTTTTAAATCTCGAAAAATTATGGCTCTCAATTCTCAAAAACTCGATGCGATTTTATCGCGCTACGCTGCAGTCACGGACCGCTTGAACAGCGGACCGGATGCAGAGAGTTTTGTTGCGCTGTCGCGTGAATTATCCGAACTCGATCCGGTGGTTGAAGGCATTCGCGCTTTGCGCCACGCGGAGAAAGAGCGCGACGATCTTGAGTCACTTCTCAATGATCCGGCAATAGATGCGGAGATGCGCGCGTTTGCCGAAGACGAGCGCCGCAATGCCGATCAGCATATCCAAGAGTCTGAACATAAGCTGCGACTTTTGCTTTTGCCCAAAGATGCCGCCGATGAACGCGGCGCCATCCTCGAAGTACGAGCGGGAACGGGCGGTGATGAGGCATCGCTATTCGCCGGAGATTTGTTCCGCATGTATGAGCGCTATGCGGGTTTGCGACGTTGGACCGTCGAAATTTTATCGGCCTCTGAAGGCACTATGGGTGGCTATAAGGAAATCATTGCCGAATTGCATGGCGCAGGTGTTTTCGGTCGTTTGAAATTTGAAAGTGGTGTGCATCGCGTGCAGCGTGTTCCTGATACGGAAACACAAGGCCGCATTCATACATCGGCGGCAACGGTTGCCGTTCTGCCTATCGCCGAAGCTGTTGATGTCGCCATTGATGATAAGGATCTCGTGATCGAAACCATGCGCGCCGGCGGCGCAGGCGGTCAGCATGTCAATAAAACTGAAAGCGCGATCCGTATCACGCATGTGCCTTCGGGTATCGTTGTCATGATGCAGGATGAACGCTCCCAACATCGCAATCGGGCAAAGGCGATGGACGTGTTGCGAACGCGTTTATATGATCGTGAGCGACAAAGACGCGCTGATGCTGAGGCGGCTGAACGACGCGGCCAGGTTGGATCGGGGGATCGGTCAGAACGCATTCGGACTTATAATTTCCCGCAAGGGCGATTAACCGATCATCGGATCAATCTCACGCTTTATAAATTGCCGGAAATCGTTGCGGGAACCGCGCTTGATGATGTGATCGAGCCTTTGATTGCCGAACATCAAGCGGCACTGCTTGGTGCTGAGGAGTTGTGATGAGTATTTCAGAGTCAATGACACGTGTCGAGGCGCTCAAACATTTGGGCGAAGTGTTTCGTGGTGTCGGCATAGAGACTGCACAGCGCGATGCGCGATTGCTTCTCCTTCATGCGGTCGGCATCGAGCATATGGATCTTTTGCGCGAACCTCGTGCGTCATTGGGTTCAGATGCGGCAAGCGTGCTTCAAGATCATGTTGCAAAGCGTATCACGCGTGTTCCTGTTGCCCGTATTTTGGGTGAGTGGGAATTCTGGTCCTTACCCTTCACGCTCGTTGCCGAGAGTTTAGTGCCGCGTCCGGATAGCGAAACAGTCGTGGCCGCGGCATTGATTGCCTTGAAGGAGCGTCGTCATAACAATGACGGTCTTCGTGTTCTTGATCTTGGCACGGGATCAGGATGTCTTTTGATTTCGCTCCTGCATGAAATGAAAGGCGCTCACGGTGTCGGTGTTGATATTGCACCCGAAGCCATCACCATCGCGCGTCATAATGCAGAACGGAATGGCGTGGCGGATCGAGCCTCTTTTCAAGAAGCGAATTGGGGAGCGGGTATTACGGGCCCCTTCGATCTCATCGTTTCGAATCCGCCTTATATCGTTGAGTCCATCATCGATACGTTAGAGCCCGAGGTGCGTATCCATGATCCGCGTTTGGCACTCTCCGGCGGAGAGGACGGGCTTGAGGCCTATCGCGCAATTGCTGACGCCTTACCGGCGCTTCTTGCGCCTGGCGGTGTGGTGGCGCTTGAGATCGGATCGGACCAGGCCGAATCGGTGCCCGCGATCTATCGCGAAAGGGGCTTTGAGATTGAGGGCCCCTTCGCCGATTTTGGCGCCCGTCCGCGTGCCATCGTTCTCCGGCAGCCTTAAGTGTTGACCCGTTTGAGGGCCACAAGACTTTGGATTGTGGTTTTTTACAATTGCGGTTTGAGGGGGTTCCGTGTAGACACATTTCCGTTGTCGTCGACCAATTAGGTTTCGAAGCGTTTGGAGCTTCGCTTGGACGACTTCCCTGTCCTGAAACAATTGAGCGCGGTCGGGCCCTTAGGGGGCATAGGACCTTCAAGAGCCTGAGGGCTTGCTCCTGAGAATGCGGCGCCAGATGCGCCACAGGAAGACCAATCTGGTCCAAACTTCGAAATTTTCACCCCATTTGACCAAGTTATCTCGCCAAATCCGGTCAAAAATTGATCGGCAAACAAGGGACTCTCGATGAGACCGAACCATCAGAACAAGCGCATGCGGGGCCGTAACCGTGGCGGAGGCGGCGGCGGAGGCGGCAAAGGACCGAACCCGCTGACGAGATCTTATGAGTCGAATGGTCCCGACGTAAAAGTTCGGGGAACGGCACAGAATATTGCCGAGAAATATCTCCAGTTGGGCCGCGATGCGCAGGCAACAGGCGATCATGTGCAGGCCGAGAGCTATTTTCAGCATGCTGAACATTATTTCCGCCTGATTGCCGCCGCACAGGAGCAATTCCGCCTGCAGAACCCCGGCTATCGCGGATTTGATCAGACCGAAGGCGAGGGCGATGAGGGGGATGACGAGCAACCCTCAATGGCGTCCGGCCCGCAGGTTGAGCCGCGCGGTTTTTCCGCGCAGCAAAATGCCGGCGATGACGAGACCCGTAGCGATGAGCAGCCGCGCGAATTCGTGCCACGCGAAGGGCGCGGGCCTCGTCCTCACTTCCGTGATCGCGATCAGCAGCGCGGATTTCAACCGCGCGAGCAACGGGAACATCGTGAGCCGCGTGAACAGCGCGAGCTACGCGAGAATCGGAGCTTCCAACCGCGCGAAGACCGTTTTCAGCGTCAGCCACAACCGATGCCGCTTGAATCAGAGCAGCCGGTTTTGCCGTCTTTTATTACAACGCCTGTTCGCAGCACGCCGGTTGAAGCGGACAATGCGCCAAGTGCCCATGAAACCCCCGCATCAAATGATGCAGGTGATTTCAATGCGCCGATCGGCGTTCGCCGTCGTGGCCGTCCACCGCGTGCGCGGTCAGATGAAGATGGCGTTCAGGGCGAATAAATGATCACCCTATAATCTGCGTCTTTTAAGGGAGGCTCCGGCCTCCCTTTTATTTTGAAGACTCCGCAGCCGACCCTCTTCCGCCCGCGCTTCCGCCTTCCTATCTCTCTTGAGGAAAGGGATCGCCCGAAGGGGGTCCCGCGTTTGTAGGGAGCTATTCACCGCGCTCAAGACTGAGGCGAGGGATAGGCGGCCAAAGGAGTGACTGATGGATTTCGAGAAATATACCGACCGCGCGAAGGGCTTTGTCCAATCCGCGCAAATGCTCGCAATGCGCGAGGGTCATCCGCAATTCGTGCCCGAACATCTTTTGAAAGTCTTGCTTGACGATTCGGAAGGATTGGCTGCCGGTCTCATTCAACGCTGCGGTGGTAATGCCAAGCAGGCTTTGGCCCTTGTTGAAGAGGCGCTTGCGCGCCAGGCCAAGGTCTCGGGTGCGGCCGCGCAACCTGGTGCCAGTCGCGATCTCGTTCGTCTATTTGATACGGCGCAAAAGATTGCGACCAAAGCGGGCGATTCCTATGTCACGGTTGAACGCATGTTGCTTGCCATCGCAACAGAGAAAGACACGGACGCTGGGCAAGTTCTCGCTAAAGCCGGTGTAACGCCGCAAGCGTTGAACAATGCCATCAATGAGCTTCGTAAAGGCCGCACCGCAGACAATGCGACAGCAGAAAACGCTTATGAAGCGCTCAAAAAATATACTCGTGATCTGACGGAAGCAGCACGCACAGGTAAACTTGATCCGGTGATCGGTCGCGATGAAGAAATTCGTCGTGCCATTCAAGTGCTTTCACGTCGCACGAAAAACAATCCCGTGCTGATCGGTGAACCCGGCGTTGGTAAAACGGCCATTGCTGAAGGCTTGGCTTTGCGCATTATCAATGGCGACGTACCCGAAAGTCTCGCAGATAAGAAACTTCTCTCTCTTGATATGGGCGCACTAATTGCAGGCGCAAAATATCGTGGGGAATTTGAAGAACGTTTGAAATCCGTTCTCTCAGAAGTGACCTCCGCTGAAGGTGGCATTATTCTCTTTATCGATGAAATGCATACGCTTGTGGGCGCGGGAAAAGCGGATGGCGCCATGGATGCGTCAAATCTGTTAAAGCCTGCGCTCGCACGCGGTGAACTCCATTGTGTGGGTGCCACAACGCTTGATGAATATCGCAAACATGTTGAAAAAGACGCAGCCCTTGCGCGTCGTTTCCAACCTATTTTTGTGAGCGAGCCCACTGTTGAAGATACAGTATCGATCTTGCGCGGCTTGAAAGAAAAATACGAACTTCATCACGGTGTACGCATCACCGATGCGGCGATTGTTGCGGCGGCTACGTTATCGAATCGTTACATCACAGATCGCTTCTTGCCGGATAAAGCAATTGATCTTGTTGATGAAGCGTCCGCACGTCTGCGTATGCAAGTTGATTCAAAACCCGAAGAGCTTGACGAGCTTGATCGTCGTATCGTGCAGCTTCGCATCGAACAAGAAGCCTTGAAAAAAGAGACGGACGCGGGCTCGAAAGATCGCCTCGGTAAAATCGAAGTTGAACTTGCTGATCTTGAAGAAAAATCTTCGTCGCTCACGCAAAGATGGAAGAGCGAAAAGGATAAACTGGGCGCAGCTCAAAAAATCAAGGAACAGCTCGAACACGCGCGTAATGACCTCGCTATTGCACAACGCAAGGGTGAGTATCAAAAAGCGGGCGAACTCGCTTACGGATTGATTCCGGATTTGGAAAAGAAACTCGCTGCGAATGAAGGAGCGAGTGGCGCAAGTGCGATGGTGGCAGAAGCCGTCACGGCGAATGATGTCGCGCAAGTTGTCTCGCGCTGGACCGGGGTGCCGGTTGATAAAATGCTTGAGGGTGAAAAAGAAAAACTCCTCAAGATGGAAGAAGAAATCGGCAAGCGTGTGGTTGGTCAGGAAGAAGCGGTGATCGCCGTTTCAACCGCGATCCGCCGTGCGCGCGCGGGCTTGCAAGATCCTAATCGCCCCATAGGCTCTTTTATGTTCTTGGGTCCTACGGGTGTCGGCAAAACTGAACTCACCAAAGCACTCGCCTCTTATATGTTTGATGATGAAACCGCGATGGTGCGCATCGACATGTCCGAATATATGGAGAAACATTCTGTCGCACGCTTGATCGGCGCGCCTCCGGGCTATGTCGGATATGAAGAAGGTGGCGCGCTCACGGAAGCTGTGCGTCGTAGGCCTTACCAAGTCATTCTCTTCGACGAAGTCGAGAAGGCGCATCCCGATGTCTTCAACGTGTTGCTGCAAGTGTTGGATGATGGACGTCTGACAGACGGCCAAGGCCGCGCTGTCGATTTCCGTAACACGCTCATCATCATGACATCGAATTTGGGGGCGGAATATCTCGTCAATCAGACCGAAGGTCATGATTCAGACGAAGTGCGCGAAGAGGTCATGGGCGTTGTGCGCTCTCACTTCCGTCCTGAATTCTTGAACCGCATTGACGAGATCATTCTCTTCCATCGCCTGAAGCGTGATCAGATGGGCGCGATTGTCGATATTCAATTGAAGCGTTTGGCGCGCTTGCTTGAAGATCGTAAAATCGTGATCGACTTGAAGCCCGCTGCACGCGAATGGCTCGCCGAGAAAGGCTATGATCCTGCCTATGGTGCGCGTCCATTGAAACGCGTGATCCAGAAACACGTGCAAGACGCACTCGCCGAACTCATTCTCTCCGGCGCTGTGAAAGATGGCGATGAAGTGCCAGTTGATGCGGGGCCACTCGGCCTCATCATCGGCGACCGCGCTGTGATTGCGGATCGTCCGCCGAGGGGTGCGAAGCTGAATTAAACGGCAATCGTCGCTCAGCAATCGGCAGTCGAGAAATTATAACGACAGCCGATTGCAGTTTATTTTTCGCTGGCTACGCGACGCATACACTCGACGATCCAAAGCAAAGCGGGATCGCTCGCGCGAATTGATGACGTGACAAGCGTCGTTGTCATCGTAAACGGTTTGAAGGGCGGATCACGCAGTTCAAGTTTGAATGGACTTTTAAATCGCTCGGCCAATCGGCGTGATACTGTCGTGATTGCATCGGATGATCCGACGGCAGCAAGTGCGGCCATGAAATGCGGTGTTGATAATGCAATACGTCTCGTGATCTTCGCTCGAGCCAGCATTGCATCCAGATCCGAAATTCCGTCATCGGTTAAACTCACCGACACATGATCGACACGCGCATAATCTTTGAGCGTCCAATTGTGCTTGGCGAGTGGATGACCACGCCGCATGACGAGCGCCAAGTGATCTTCTACAATATCGAAACTGGTTGCGCCGCTTGGCAATGGCGTCGATGACAGCGCAAAAGCGAAATCAAGCCGCCCGTCTTCGATGCGCTTTGTGACATCGCGGCCGTACGTCTCAAACCGCAAATCCAGATTTGGTGCCTCGTGTCGTATCAGAGCATGCAGACGCGGTGCAAAAAGAATTGTCTGCACATCGGAGGACGCAAAGCGGATCGTGCGCTTGATCGTTTTCGGATCAAAGCGATCGGGTTGAAACACGCCTGCAAGATCTGCCATCGCTGTACGAACGACAGGCAGCAATGCTTCACCACGCGGCGAGCGCATAAGGCCTTTTTGGCCACGCACAAGAAGTGGATCATTCAAAAGATGGCGAAGACGAGCAAGCGCACGACTCATGGCGGGTTGGCTCATACCCGTGTCCGAAGCCGCATGCGTCACGTTTTGCCGCAGCAAAAGCGCCAGCAGGGGCGGCAGAAGATTGAGGTCGATACCCGATAAATTCACTTGGTGCATGGTTGAAAATATAATCTATGCATTTTTGATATGCAATTGGAATGGCTAAACTGTCCATACGTCAAACACGACAGAGGAGATCGTCATGGCAGAGCATATTCTCATCATCGGTTTCGGCCCCGTTGGCAAAGCCACAGCCGACGCGTTACAGGGCCGCAATATCCGCGTTGCACAGCGAAGCCGCCCGAAAGATCTTGCCGATACAATTCCGTTTATATCTTGCGACGTGCTTGATCCGCAGTCTGTCAGACATGCTGTACGCGGCGCGACGCAGATTGTATTGGCAATTGGTTTTGCTTACGAGAGCAAAGTGTGGAGCGAATATTGGCCAAAGGCGATGGCCAATGTTCTGGATGCTGCAGCGGCTGAAAAATCTCGCATCGTCTTCGTTGATAATCTTTACATGTATGGCCCGCAGACAAAACCGCTGCGCGAAGATATGGCATTAAAGGATTATGGTATTAAACCTGCCGCGCGCGCCAAAATCACACGGCAATGGATGTCTGCGCATCAAACAGGCCGCGTGAAAGTGGCCGCGTTACGCGCGCCAGATTTTTATGGCCCGAATGTCAACCAGTCCCATCTTGGCGGTTTGGCGTTCGGCAATCTTGCGAAAGGCAAGAATGCTATGCTGATCGTCAATCCGGATCAGCGCCATGCCTTTGCTTATGTTCCAGACATTGCGCGCGGTGTTGTGACGCTGCTCGATGCGCCGGACGAGGATTTTGGGCAGGCATGGCATATCCCGTGTGCGCCGATCACAACACCGCGCGAGATCCTTGCCATGGCAGCAAAAGCCATGGGCAAGCCTTTACGCATTACTGCTATTCCGCTTTGGTCGATGCCGATAATGGCGCTCTTTGTGCCGATGATGAAGGAAATGCTTGAAATGCGGTTTCAGTGGGACAGGCCTTATGAACTCGATTCATCGAAATTCGCAAAGCGATTCTGGTCTGATGCCACGCCGTTTGAGACAGGCGCCATTAAAACGATGACGTCTTTTACCTGAGCGGGGAACAAGCGGAATCGGATTTGCAGTTCAACGCGCGTGGCTATAGATAGACGGCGCGCGTTTTCATTCTCAGGTCGCTCATGTCTCTTGATTTTATCCCATCGCTTGGCACGATCGTCGGCTTCTCGCTTGCGAGCTTTGCGCTCGCCATTACGCCGGGGCCTGATATGGCGCTGTTTTTATCGCGAACGGTGACGGGCGGTCGCATGATGGGCTTTGCTGCAATGCTCGGTGCGTCCGCCGGTATGATTGTGCATATGACATTGGCTGCCTTCGGTCTTTCAGCTCTTCTTGCGGCAAGCGCCACGGCCTTTTTGATTTTGAAAATTGTTGGCGGGCTTTATCTTTTGTGGCTTGCTTATGGCGCTTTGCGCCATGGGTCGGCCTTCTCGGTGGATCGTGAGGGCGTACCACAACAAACAGTCCGTGCAACGATACTCACGGGCGTGGGCATCAACCTCACAAATCCGAAAGTCATCGTCTTTTTTGTTACATTTCTTCCGCAGTTTATTGATGCCGGCGATCCGCATGCGTCAGGTAAACTTCTATTTCTCGGCATTTTATTTTTATTGATCGGTATTCCGACCAATGCCTTCATTGTTCTCGTTGCCGAACGCGTGACCGGCTTTATGCAATCATCGCCCCGTGCGATGCGCTATTTCGATTATGGCATGGCCGGCATCATGTCGGCCTTTGCTTTGAAACTCGTGCTCACACAAGGCCGGTAGAGTCTTCACACGATACGAAGATCAATGTGGCCGAGACCGGCAATCGATACGTTCATATGCTCGCCGCGTGTTACGGCGCCAACACCTTCCGGTGTTCCGGAAAAAATCAAATCGCCCGGCTTCAATTCAAAATAGGTTGAAAGAATAGAAATCTGCTCAGCGACCGTCCAAATCATGTCGCCGAGATCAGCATTCTGTTTGATGATACCGTTCACACTCAGGGCTATAGTGCCTTTATGCGGATGACCGACCGATGACACGGGATGCAGCGGGCCGATGGGTGCGGAGAGATCGGCGCTTTTCGCAATTTCCCACGGACGCTTTTGCGCCTTCGCCTCATCTTGACGATCACGCCGTGTCATATCGAGACCGACGGCATAACCGAAAACATGCGCAAGAGCATCGGCTTCTTTGATGTCACGTCCGCCTTTGTGCAACGCAACCACCATCTCGGCTTCAAAATGGTAATTCGATGTCATGGGCGGATAGGGATGATCCACGATTGTTCCCGATGGACAGATCTGGATCGTATCGGCAGCTTTTTGAAAAAAGAAAGGTAGTTCGCGCGTCGGGTCGCCACCCATCTCGCGCGCATGGGCGGCATAGTTTCGACCGATGCAAAAAATCCGGCGTACGGGAAAAAGCGCATCTGTTCCGACAACCGGCAAGGCCGGATGAAGGGGAGCTGGAAACACATAAGACGGGGCCATCGATTTACTCCTCAGAAACGCTTCTCTTTTTTTGCACTTTCGGGCAAAAGCCTCAGGTCAATAAAGTGATCTAGACACTGGCCGAGCTTAATCGATCTGACAAGGTCTGGAGTAAACTTCCAAAGAGGACATCGAAGCATGACGGAAGCCCCCAATCAGACGCGGACACTTCAACCCGGTTTGAAACTCGGGCTTGAATTGGGACCTCTGGCCGTCTTTTTTATTGGCACGACTTTTTTCGATTTCTTTATTGCCACAGCTGCTTTTATGGCCGCGCTCTTTTTATCTATGGCAGTGTCTTTTGCGCTGACGCGGCATTTGCCGATCATGTCGATTGTGTCTGCCGTGATTGTTGGTGTTTTTGGTGGTCTTACTCTTTATCTCCATGACGAGACATTTTTCCGTATCAAGCCCACAATTATCTATCTTTTGTTTGGGAGCGTTTTGTTGGGCGGACTCTTTTTTGGAAAACCGCTTTTATCAGCGGTACTCGGCACCGCGATGAGCTTGACGGAAGAGGGCTGGAAAATCTTGAGTCTGCGGTGGAGCTTGTTCTTCTTTGTTCTTGCTGGACTCAATGAAGTCGTGCGGTTATTTTTTCCGGAATATTGGATCAAGTTCAAAGTCTTCGGCGCAACATTTCTCACCATCGCTTTTGCGATGGCTCAAACACCTTTAATGATGCGTCATGAAATCAAGACTGAAGAAGATAATGCGCGTGATGTGCAACCAAAAGCGTAATGCGATTTAGTTTTCGCTTACCGCTTTTGTGATGGCTTCACCAAGCGCACCTTTCAACGCCTCGTCGGTTATTGGCCCGACATGTTTATATGCAATGTTTCCCTTGCGGCTGATCACAAACGTTTCGGGCACGCCGTATACGCCCCACTCAATGGCAGCGCGCCCTGCTTGATCGGTTCCAATGGCCGCATAGGGATTGCCTAACGCGCCAAGAAAGCGACGCGCATTATCAGGCTCATCTTTGTAATTGATCCCTACAAGTTTGATACGTGTATCTTTTGAAAGCTCGAGAAGCTTCGGATGTTCTTCACGACAAGGGGCGCACCAAGAGGCGAAGATGTTTACAAGTGTCACGGGCCCTGTGAGATCAGCTTTGCTTAACCCCGGCAGGGGGACGCCATCGCGCGCAATGCCGGCTAAGGGGGGAAGCGTGAAATCAGGCGCTGTTTTGCCGATCATGGTTGAGGGTAATGTGGTTTTCGGTCCGCGCAGAAGTTGAACGGCGAACAGAATCGAAAGCGCTCCAAAAATCACAACAGGGAGAATGAGCCATTTCGCGCGTGACGGCGCCTCGTCACTCATCCTCTGTCTCCGTCGGACCGACGACGCGTACCGGCTTGTTCAAGAGTGATCAGGTCGCGGGTGACACGGCGATAATCAAACAAGATCGAAAGTGACAGGCCGAGCACAACAAGTCCCGCCACCAAAAATGCCGCAAAAATATATCCGAAATGCGGATCATCAACCATGATCGCCTCCACTCGCGGCCATGAGTCTCATCGTGCGCAAACGACGTTGCAGAATCTCATTCCGCATACTCGCAAGATGAAGGCCGATCATGAAGATCGTCATGCCGATGGCGACGAGAAACAAAGGCCACAACATCGATTTATCAATGGTCGGTCCGCCCATGCGAAATACGCTTGCGGGCTGATGGAGTGTATTCCACCAATCAACCGAGAATTTCACGATGGGAAGATTGATTGCACCGACGAGAGTCATCACGGCGGCAGCACGTCCCGCGCGCGCCGGATCTTCAAACGCATTCCATAGTGCGAGAATGCCACAATAGATCAGGAAGAGAACAAGAACCGATGTCAGCCGTGCATCCCATACCCACCATGTCCCCCACATGGGCCTACCCCACAGCGAACCGGTGACGAGGCATATGATTGTGAAACAGGCACCAATTGGAACCATCGCGCGCGCAGAGACATCAGCGAGTGGATGACGCCACACGAGCGTACCGATTGAGGAGAGAGCCATCAGCCCGTAGCACGCCATCGAGAGCCAGGCGGCGGGCACATGGATATACATGATCCGCACCGTCTCACCTTGCTGGTAGTCCGCGGGCGCAAAGGCAAAGGCTGCATAGAGACCAACCGCGCTGGTTAGCGCGCCGATCAACAGAACGGGAAAAAGCGCGTAATGCACAAAGCGAAGAAAGCGCTGCGGATTGGCGTAAGTGAGAAGCGACATGGGCTATTAATGCCTGAAGTGGCGGGTGCCCGTAAAGACCATAGCGAGCCCATGGGCGTCTGCTGCAGCAATCACTTCGTCATCGCGCAACGAGCCGCCCGGCTGGATTATGGCGGTCGCTCCTGCTTTCGCCGTGGCGATGAGCCCGTCCGCAAAGGGGAAGAACGCATCCGAGGCGACGACTGATCCAATTGTCATGCTCTCAGGTTCGTGGGCCAGTTTAGCCGCGTCTTCGGCCTTCCAAGCGGCGATGCGCGCTGAGTCAATGCGGCTCATTTGGCCCGCGCCAATGCCTACGGTCGCGCCATTTTTGGCATAGACTATCGCATTTGATTTCACATGTTTGGCAACGCGGAAGGCGAAGCGCAAATCAGCAAATTCCTTTTCTGTTGGCGCCCGCTTGGTGACAACTTTCAAAACCATGTCATCGACAACGGCATTGTCGCGGGCTTGTGCGAGAAAGCCCCCTGCAACTGTTTTGAGCTGAAGACCTGCCGCGCGTGGGTCAGGTATCCCACCAGTTACAAGAAGACGAAGATTTTTCTTGGCACCAATTAAGGCAATGGCTTCATCGTCGGCATCAGGCGCAATGATGACTTCGGTGAAGATATCAACGATGGCCTGTGCCGTCGCTGCATCAAGTTTGCGATTGAGGGCAACAATGCCTCCAAAGGCGGAAACGGGATCGCACCGCAACGCAGCCCGATAGGCATCGAGAAGAGATGTACCCACTGCGACACCGCAAGGGTTCGCATGTTTAACGATCACAGCGGCGGCTGTTGTTGAGGGGTTAAATTCTGCAACGCATTCAAAAGCCGCATCGGTATCATTGATATTGTTGTAGGAAAGTTGCTTGCCTTGCAATTGACGAGCGGTAGCCAGACCAAATCGATTTTCGGTTGTTTTATAGAAGGCCGCACTTTGATGCGGATTTTCACCATAGCGCATCACTTCGATTTGTTTGCCACCAAGCGCACGCCATTCCGGCGTTTCATTTTTGAGTTCAGAAGAGAACCAATTTGAAATAGCGGCATCATAAGCCGCTGTCCGCGCATAGGCTTTTGCCGCAAGCACTTTACGCGTCGCAAGTGTGGTTGCACCTTCATTTGATTTCAATTCTTGGAGGATGAGCGCGTAATCTTCAACATCAACAACCACTGCCACATCGCCATGATTTTTCGCGGCACCTCTAATCATCGCGGGGCCGCCGATATCGATATTCTCGATCAAAGTATCGTAATCTTGCAAGCGCGTGAGCGTTTCCTCGAAAGGATAAAGATTGACGACGAGCAGATCGATCGGCGCGATGCCATGCGCGAGCATGGCCGCCTCATGTTCAGGATTACCGCGAATGCCGAGCAGTCCGCCATGAATTTTTGGATGAAGCGTCTTCACGCGACCGTCCATCATTTCAGGAAAACCCGTGACGTCAGAGACATCGCGAACAGGAAAGCCTGCGGCCGCAATCGCTTTGGCTGTGCCGCCAGTTGAAAGGAGTTCAACCCCTTGCGCGTTGAGCGCTTTGGCGAAATCAATAAGGCCCGCTTTATCAGAAACGGACAGAAGGGCGCGGGAGACGCGGCGCAGATTTTTAGGCATGGCGATCATACATCAGTAAGAGAGGGACCAAGGTATTGAGCAATTAAATCAGAGGCGGGACAGGCGGGTTAGCACATCTCTTGGCGATCGTAACCCGCGTCCTTAGACGAAGATGGCGCCAAGGATCACCGCGCGGCGACTGCGCCTCCTTCGCGCACGAGGGACCATTTGATCCTACCAACGTCAGACGTATCAGCGATTACGAGTTGGGTCATGCGCCGCATCCCGTCCTGTGAAGCAAATAGAATGCTTTCTTCAACGCTCACCGGCTTTTCGCAGGAGAAGGTCCAAACCGCGCCTGAGGGCAATTCAAGCTTCACAATTTCTGGCTCTTGGGCATTGACGCGGATGGAGGGATGGAGATGAAAACGAAGCGTAATCGGCCTCTTTTTGATTGGATGCCGTTTTGATGCTGGTTCCAGCATATCTTCTCCGATGAGCCAGCCGCCATCTCGACCGAGCGTCAGTCTCCGCCGGTGGATGACGCCAAATTCACGTGCGTAAGCATCATGAGAAGCCGTGATTTTTTCGCTTGCCTCGTCGCTTTCCCGTAACGCTGTGACTGCTTGCGGGCCTTCAAGCACAGGCCCACCGGTAGGCCAGCGGTCTTGATCAATGGGTGCGAAATGACATGTCGACGTATCATCAATAACAAGCGTCGAATGCGCCGCCGTTGCGCGCGCCAATGCGCGATGCGTATCTCGTCCTTCAGGAGGGGCGCCGCAATTCGAAATAATTTTTTCACCGCGATCCGATAACTCGAAAGATAGACATCCCGCATGGGCCGCGAGCGAAAAAGCTTCTGGTGGCGGGCCACCAACATCAATGATCAGAATTGTGTCTTCGCCATGGAGCCGCCGATAGCCTGAAGGCCCCGCAGTTTCAGCGGTACCCGCACGGGCATCTTGATAGGCAAGAAGTGTAGCTATTGTATCGGGCGGCGTGGTGCTCATACCGTTGAACAATGCGACTGTACCATCATCATGGCGAAACAATCGGACCATCGGCATCATACGGTCGATGGCATTGAGAAGCTCAGGCGGTGGCGGAAATTCATTCGACGGGAAACAATGTTTCAACGGCAAGAGATCGGCGAGAAGATCGATCAGCACTTGCGGATTGCGACTGATATGTCCGCCGTCAGATAGAATTTCTTTTTGCAATTGCTTGATGAGGTGTTTCACAACGCGGCGTTTGCGGCCCATTCCCAGACTGGTGCAAAGAGCAACAGCGGTCAGCGCAATGGCGGCTTCAAGACGTCCTGCCTCAACGCCAAATGTCCTGGACTCTTTCCATAGATAGGCTGCTTGCCGCCGGATCGACATCATGAAGCGGCGATAGAAAGCGCGGTCCGCCCCATCGAGAATAACAGGCGAATGGCTGATCCACGAAATCAACCGCCGCGAAACAACCGATTGCAACCACGCTTCGGAGCTATTCGGCCGACCATTTGTCTTGATCCAATCATCCACCAGCGTGCGGGAATTGGCCCGCGATAGTGCGGTGTCAGCAGCGCGAATATCGCGGAGCCATCCGAATCCATTCAGCGTTTCAGCCCATGCGCGCGACGGGGGAAATGCGGTGAAAGGTGATTGTCCTTCGGTTGCGAGAATTTTTCCCGCAAACGCAAAATAACCGGAGTAGATGTCGCCCGCCGCCGTAGGGTCACTTGTTCGCAGATCCTGAGGCGCAATGAGAATGCGCTCGATCCGGCCGCCAAACGGCGAAAAGCTCAACCATCGAAACGGAGCGATCAAGCCAGAGACGGCTTTGACAGCGGCTCGTCGCAGGGCAAATTTCGCCATGCGTCCGACGCCACCGCGTCTTTCGCTTGTCATATGGCTTTACCCCGCTTTATCGACTTCATCGTCGGTAATCTTATCCCAGTTGCCGTCAAAGGTCCAAATTGAGGCCTCAGCAAGGCGCATTGTCTGTGAAAAGCCGATTTGATGAGCGTTCACGCTTTTCTGAGTTGGGCGGCGAAAAATCCATCGAGACCGGCAAGGCGCGGATCAGGATCATCCATCATGAAAGGTAAAGTCCTTAGATAGCCTTCAGGGGTAATCGCCGACGCAAGGGTTGGCCCCAAAAACGGAAGCTTCGCCGCCTCGAAGGGAACGAGCTTTAAGGAGGGATTGCGGACGAGGCAGTCCCTGATTTGCAGCTCACCTTCCTCAGGCTCAAGCGAACAGGTGCAATAAATCAAGCGGCCGCCCGGCTTCAAAAGCTCCGCGCTGTGATCAAGCAGTCGTTGCTGCAGACGCGCGAGTTTCGAAAGATCTTCCTCCGCTTTAAGCCAAGCAACATCGGGATGGCGGCGTATCGTTCCCGTTGCTGTACAGGGCGCATCGACGAGGATCGCGTCAAAAGGACCGCCGCGCCAAAGGCTCGCATCGGCGGTCACGACATCAACAGCGAAACCAAGGCGCCTCATATTTTCAGAAAGGCGGATCAATCTTTTTTCAGATCGATCAACGGCCGTAACATGAGCTCCTGAAAGCGCGAGCTGTGCGGTTTTCCCACCCGGCGCGGCGCAAAGATCGGCGATGAGTTCGCCGGGCTTCGGATCAAGCAAGCGCACGGGTAAAGTGGCTGCCGCGTCTTGAACCCAAAAGGCACCCTCGTCATATCCGGGCAATGTGCGCACCGGTGTGCGATCGCGCAAACGAAGCGAGCCTGTAGGCAAAATCTTCGCATTCAGTTTTTCGGCCCAGAGTTCGGGATCGGCACGCACCGTGACATCGATTGCGGGTTCCGCCCGAAAGGCCGCAGCAATCTTTGCCGCATTCTCTGCGCCGTAAGCTTTGGCCCATCGCGCCGCAAGCCATTCAGGTGTGTCGGTTAAAAGCGGATCGGAGGCTTTGAGAATCTCGTCTTTTTCCCGTGCAATCCGGCGCATAACCGCATTAGCCAATGATGTGAACCGTTTTGCATCGGGATTGGCTTGAACCAAGCGAACCGACAGATCGACGGCGGCGTGATCAGGAACATCGAGAAATAAAATCTGCGCGGCGCCTGAAATCAGAATCGCTTCCAAATTGCCGGAATGGTTTGGCAATCCGCGCTCGACCCGCGCCTCGAGGGCTTTCGCAATAGTGCCGAGGCGACGGATCGCGGCCATACTGATTGCGCGAACGAGGCCACGATCCCGATCAGAAAGCGCGCCCGCTGCAGGTGTCTCGAATAAGCGCTCGAGTGTTTCGTCGAGCGGTTGGCCTTTGGTAATGAAATCGTCAATCGCCGTCACGGCTAAAGCCCGCGCAGCGAGGCCCGGATGGGGTGATGATGGCTCGTTTGAATGAGGAACGCGGGATGGCACAGAAAGTCCTTTGCCGGATCGAAACGGTCAGGACTTTGCCTTGACCCGCGCCCTCTATGCGACCAGAACGGCGCGAACCGCAAGTGCTGTAAGCGTCCGTGGGGGATGAGATCATGGCTGAGCCAGACCCGAAATCTGAACAAGTGGAGCCTACCAAGACCTTGACGCCGCAGGCGCAGCGGGCACTGGCTGAGGCTGCCGAACGACGCCAAACTGTTCAGGATCAAGTCCGTCCGCAGGAAGTTCATGGCCGGCCAGGCCCCGAACCAGTCCGCTATGGTGACTGGGAGAATAAGGGGATCGCGAGCGATTTCTGAGGCCTGTTTTGGCCAAAACTCAGGGTCTTGGCACGAAAATCGCTAGAAATTTGAGACGCTTGGCCGTCTTTCGGCCTAGCTGATGGAGTATCCGGTGCAAATATTTACGCGTTTTATAGCGGGCGGGTTTGTTGGTCTCATCCTCCAAATCGGGGTGAGCGTGGCTCAAGAAGGTAAGGCTTGGACCTATGACGGGCCGGAAGGTCCTGAAAAATGGGCCGAGCTTGAAGCCGCCAATGCGGCCTGTGGTGCTGGACTTGAGCAATCGCCGATTGATCTCAGGCCCTATTTCATTTCCTCGATTGAAAATCTTTCATTTGATTGGAAAGCCCAGGCATTTCCCGTCGTCAATAATGTCCGCTCCGTCTATGCGCAGGTTGCTAAAGGCAGCACGATGAAGCTTGGCAGCGAAGAGTTTGCTTTGAAACAAATCCTTTTTCATGTGCCGGCCGAACATGCGATTGATGGCGTTCGTCACGCGATGGAAATCCAATTTGTTCACACGCAGGGCCAAAAGAAACTGGCGATGGTCTCAGTTTTTGTGCGCGCGGGGGATCGAAACGAGGTTTTTTCGCAATTGATGGGGCATGCGCCGGGTAAATTGGGGACCCAGCCTTTACCGAATGTGGCGGATCCCAACGCGCTTCTACCAAAAGGGCGTGGCATTTTCCGTTATCGGGGATCGCTGACCATGCCGCCCTGCACCGAAAATGTGGACTGGGTTGTCTTCGAAGAGCCTATCGAAGTTGCGCAATCGGATATTGACGTCTTCAAACTGATCTTTCCCATGAATGCGCGACCGCTCCAACCGATCAACCGGCGCTTCCTTCTCAAGGGCGTTTATTGAGTTTAGCTGAACCGAATACCTTCATTCTGCCGTAACTTGTTTGCAATTGAGTGCAGCATAGGACAAAACCGGTTGAAGGTGGCGGCGAGTCGAAATGAGCGATCATCAGGACATCATCAGAATTGAGAATGTACGGTTCGCCTATGGTGAGCGGCTGATTCTTGATGATCTGAGCTTGACCATTCGGCGGGGTGAAATTGTCGCCATCATGGGCGCATCGGGCGGCGGAAAAACGACCTTGCTCGGGTTAATTGGTGGACGTCTTACCCCAAGTGCGGGGAAAGTTTTTGTCGAAGACCAAAATGTTCCTGATCTTTCAAAGTCCGCACTTTATGCGTTGCGTCGTCGCATCGGTATGTTGTTTCAATTTGGGGCGTTGTTCACCGATCTTTCGGTCTTCGAAAATGTTGCTTTTCCCTATCGCGAGCAAACAGATTTATCCGACGATATGATCCGCACGCTTGTGTTGATGAAGCTCGAAGCCGTTGGGTTGCGCGGAGCGGCGCAACTTATGCCTTCGGAATTATCGGGTGGCATGGCCCGACGCGTTGCCCTCGCGCGCGCAGTTACGCTTGATCCGTCAATCATGCTTTACGATGAACCATTTACAGGTCTCGACCCCATTTCTGTTGGTATTATTGGGCGGTTGATAAAGAGATTGAACGTGGCACTTGGCATGACATCCGTGATTGTCACACATGATTTGAATGAGACATTACGTCTTGCTGATCGCGTGGTGGTTTTGTCAGGTGGCAAAGTCTATTGCGACCTTGCGCCCGATGACATTCGCGCTTCGACCGATCCGTTTATTCGTCAATTCGCTGATGGTTTGCCCGACGGACCGGTGCCGTTTCATTATCCGGCGCGCGATTATGTTGGAGATCTGCTCGCATCATGAAAGCAGATCCGATTGAACTTCTCACGTCTTTGGGGCACGCGGTAACGAGCCGTCTTGATCGACTGGGTCTCGCTGCTCGTTTTGCGCTTGCCGTTTTTCGCGTGTTAGGCGTCGTATTTCTGCGCTTCGGTCTTATCATTCGTGAGCTTTATTTTTCAGGCGTTCGTTCCCTTTCAATTGTTATTGTATCGGGACTCTTTGTAGGCATGGTGCTTGCCGTTCAAGGCTATGAAGTCCTGCAACGTTATGGATCAACCGAAGCCTTGGGCGTTATTGT